>JAEDIE010000001.1 GCA_016296775.1 Bacilli bacterium
AGGATATAGAATTGGTGCTGGTTCTAGATGGAATGAAAAAGAAATTAAGTATACTAAAATTAGATTAAAACAAAAGCTTAAAGATTTAAAAGTTGCTCTTGAAAAAGGTGAAATTAATGAAAGTGAATACAATCTTCAAGTTGATGAAGCTAAAGAATTTGCTTCAAATGTAATTTCGGTTCAAAAAGCAAAAATTAAGCAAATTAAGTACGATAATACTCACGTTGATTCAAGATTAATGAATGAAATTCAAATGATCTTCCAAGATCCTATTGATTCTCTTGATCCTAGAATGACTGTTGAAGATATTATCCAAGAAGGTTTATCAATCTCAAGAAAAACTGTTCTTAACGATGCTAAATTAAGATATCAATATGCAATTGAACATGCTACAACTGAGGAAGAAAAATTAGATGCTAAAATTGCTTATGATAACGTAGTTTCAAGCTATAATAAGCAAGGATTCCATAAGAAAGTAGTCGATGCCTTAGAGAAGGTTGGTTTAATTGCTGATTATGCTAATAGATATCCACATGAATTTAGTGGAGGTCAAAGACAAAGAATTGGTATTGCTAGAGCTCTTGTCATGAATCCTAAACTTCTTATTTGTGATGAACCAATTTCTGCTCTTGATGTTTCTATTAGAGCTCAAATTATTAATCTTTTAAACGAATTAAAAGAAGAAATGAATTTAACAATTATCTTTATCGCCCACGATTTAAGTGTTGTTAAATATTTCTGTGATAGAATTGCTGTTATGTATTTTGGTGAATTAGTTGAACTTGCTTCAAGTGATGAATTATTCAAACATCCACTTCATCCATATACAAAATCATTATTAAGTGCAATTCCTAAACCAAATCCTTTAACAGAGAAGAATAGAATTAGAATTGTCTATAATCCTAGAGAATGTCACGACTATTCTATAGAAAAACCTTCATTTGTAGAGGTTTGTAAAGATCACTTTGTTTTAGCTAATTCTATAGAAGTAGAAAAGTATAAAAAAGAGATCGCTGAAATCGATAAAAACAATAAATAATGGATGGAAACATCCATTTTTTATTGTTATTAACAAGATAAATAGTATATTTTATATTAAATTTGATATAATTAAACATATGAATGATTTACAAAAGAAACAACTAGAAATATTAAAAGAATTTGTTAGAGTGTGTAATAAACATAATTTAAAATATTTTTTAGTTGGTGGAACATGTTTAGGAGCTATTAGACATAAAGGATTCATTCCTTGGGATGATGATATTGATGTGGGAATGCCAAGAAGCGATTATGATAAATTTATGGCTCTTCAAGATGAATTTAAAGGTACATCTTTATTTATTCAAAATTATAAAACAGATGGGAAATACATATATAATTTTGGTAAATTAAGAGATAGTTCTACAACTTTTATCGAAAGTTTTTATAAAAATCATCGTATAAATCATGGTGTTTGGATTGATATTTTTCCAATTGATGGAATGTCATATGAAGTTAAAGACAGCTCAAAATTAGCCTATAAAGTTAAAAGAATTTGGCTAAATGTATATTTAGCTTATCTACCAGCTTTAAGAAGAAAAGTAAGAAAAGAAACATGGTTTAAAGATATTTGTTTAAATATTGTTGCTGGTTTATTTTATATATTTGATATTGCTCATTATAGAAATAAACATGTAGAAAAATATGTTAAAAAGATAGATTATGATAAAGCAAAAATGGTAGGAAATTACTTTGGATTTAATGTTAAAAAAGAAGCAATGCCTAGAGAATGGTTTAACGAGTTTATCGAAGTAGATTTTGAAGATATTAAAGTTAGTGTCTTAAAAGAATATGATAAATATTTAACTAAATTGTATGGTGATTATATGAAGTTTCCACCTATAGAAAAACAAGTTGGACACCATTACAATAAAGGTTTATCATTAACTGAAGGATATGAAGATTATATAAAAAGAAATAGGATTTAAGGGGGTTTTTATGAATTTTGCATTAATTTTAGCTGCTGGAAGTGGCTCAAGAATGGGTAATACAGATAAGCCAAAACAATTTTTACCAATTTATGGAAAACCATTGATGGTCCATACAATTGAAGCATTTGAAATTCATGATGAAATCGAAGGAATTGTAATTGTTACAAACGAAGCTTATGTTGATCAAGTTAAAGTTTGGTGTAAACAATATGATTTAAGCAAAGTTAAAGCTGTTGTAGTAGGGGGAAATAGCCGTCAAATCTCTGTTTATAATGGACTTAATTCTATTAAAGAATTTGCTTCTTTAGATGATATTATTTTAATTCATGATGCAGCTAGACCTTTAATTTCTTCAAAAATTATTTCTGAAAACATTGAAGCATGTAAAAAATATGATGCTGTTGATACGGTAATTAAAGCAAGTGATACAATTATTGTTTCTAAAGATAACGAAACATTGAATTCTATTCCAAATAGAAGCGAATTATATCAAGGACAAACTCCTCAATCATTTAAATTATCTTTAATTTTAGAAGCTCATGAAAAAGCTAAAAATAACCTTATTCCTAATGTTACAGATGATTGTAAGTTAGTAATTTCTATGGGAAAAGACGTCCATTTAGTAAATGGAAGTGTTCAAAATTTTAAAATCACTACCTTTGATGACTTAATGATTTTAAAAGCTTTATTGAAATTAGGAAAGAGTGAGGTTCTTTAATGTTTACTAATATTTATAAAGTTACATCACCTACAGTTATTGAAAAGTTTATTGATAACGTAGATATTTCTAATGATAAATGTTTAGTTAAAATTGACTATATGGCAATTTGTAAAGCTGATATTAGATACTTTTTAGGTGCAAGAGATAAAAACGTCTTAGAACATAAATATCCTCTTGCTCCAATTCATGAAGCTGTTGGTCACATATTAAAAGATCCTACCAATACATTTAAAAAGGGTGATAAAGTCATCTTAATTCCTAATTCAACTACAAAAGAAAACTTAGAAAAAGATATTAACGAAAGATGCTCTAGAGAAGATTTAGGATCAAATTATGCTTTAAATGCAACTTTTAGAAGCTCAACAACAGATGGCTTTTTAAGACAATTTTATTCATGTTCTCCATCATTATTAGTTAAGTATAATAATGAAATTAGTGGGGAATTCGCAGTGTTTTCTGAACTTTTAAGTGTTGCTAATGCTGCTTTAAGAAGAATTGATTTTAAGTGTGCTAAAAAAATTGCTCTTTTTGGTGATGGTATTATGGGATATGTAGTTTATGTAATGCTTAAAAATAAATATAAAGATGCAGACTTAACAGTTTTTGGTACATTAGAAGATAAACTTAAAATGTTTAAAAAAGCTAAGACTAAATTAGTTAATGATAAAATTGATGAACATTACGATACATTAATTGAATGTGTTGGAGGAGGATTCTCTGAAAATGCAATTGATCAAATGATTAAGTTGTCAAAAGTTGGTGCAGATTTAATATTGATGGGAGTAAGTGAAGCAAAAATCCCTATGAATACCCGCTTAATTTTAGAAAAAGGCTTAACAATTAAGGGCGTTACAAGAAGTAATAGAGAAGACTTTGAAGCAGTTTCTACACTCTTAAATGATGAAGAATTTTTGAATGATATTAAGCCTATGGTTTTATCTATAAATGAAATTAATTCATTAAGCGATATATATAAATGTTTCTATGAAGATATAAACAATAAGACAATTATTGGAAAGAACATCATGACTTGGTAAAGTCATGTTTTTCTTTAATTATATTAAAGAAACAAGTAAAATATATCTAATGAAAAATAACGATATTAAAGAAGACATAGTTAATACTTCAAGTGGAGCATTAAATGAACCTATTAAAGAAGATGTTGAAGAAGTAAAAAAAGAAGCTTCTAACAAGGATAAAGAAAAGAAAGAAAAGAAAAAGAAAGTAATTAAATACATTCTTTATTTTGCAGCAATTTTAATTATTACTGGATTAGTATTGTTTTTCTCGTTAAATAGTGAAACTAAAGCTTTTAATGAAGAAACAAATATGATCGAAGAAATGAAAGTTTATGAAGCTATTCCTGGTACTTTTGGAAAGATTTTTGCTAGTAAAAACACTATTATTTTCTTCTTTGTTTTCTTAGGTTTAATCTTAGTTTATTATGGAACAAAAGCATTAAACTTAATGCTTTATGCTAGATTATATACAAAGAAATATAAATATCATCAAGCTTTAGCAAATCAACTTATTGGTGTCTTCTATTCTGATATTACTCCTGGAGCTAGTGGAGGACAATTTGCTCAAGTTTATACATTTAAAAAGCAAGGTCTTCCAGTTTCTACAGCTGCTAGTATTTTAGTTATGGCTTTTATCGTTTATCAAAGCGTACTTGTTTGTTGTGGCCTTGTTTCAATGGTTAAAATTAACGATGTTTTACGTATTCAAGTTATAGATATTAGTATTGGAGATACTCCAATTCCAATTCCTGTAACAGTATTTATTATTGTTGGTTTTGTACTTAATTCCTTTATTATTATTCTTCTTTTCTTGATGTCTTATTCAAGAAGATTACATAGTTTTATTTTAAATCATGGTATTAATTTCCTTGCTAAATTACATTTAATTAAACATCCAGAAGAAAAAAGAGAATCTTTAAGATTACAAGTTGAAAACTTTAGAGTTGAGCTTAGACGTCTTCAATCTAATATTCCATTTACAATTTTAGTTGTTTTTACGACTCTTTTTGCTTTATTTGTTAATGGAAGTTTGCCTTGTATTTGTGGTTATGCTTTAAATGGTTTTGATGGTGAGCCAACATTTGTTAGTGTTATGGATAATGTATTTACATCCTTCTGTTATATGAATTTCCATCAAATGATGACTGGACTTGTTCCTCTTCCAGGTAGTGCTGGTATTTCTGAGTTTGTTTTTACAAGATTATTTACATATACAACTCCAACTGTTATTGAAGGAACTACTGATGTTGTTTGGTCACAAGCTTTCTTCACAGGAAAACAATTTGGAGCAGCTGGGCAAAGCGCATTAATGCTTTTATGGAGATTTGGAACATTCTATATTCCTTTCTTTATTAGTGGTATTGTTTCTGCTTCATATAAATCTCGTGGACTTAAAGGAAAAGAAAGATTTTATAAAATTGATAATTCTAGAAAAACATTCCTTACTATTCAAATGGAAACACTTGATGAAAGAAAACTTACAAGTTCTATTGCTTATAGTGAAGTTCAATATAAACGTCAAGAACTTAAAAACAAAATAAAAAAGGGAAAGGGTAAAAAATAGTGAATATTTGTCTTTTTTCTGATTCATATTTACCTGATATTAATGGTGTTGCTACTAGCGTTCACTCTCTTTACAAGTTGCTTAAATCTTATGGACATAATGTAAAAGTAGTTACTAATACTGATAAAAAAGAAACTATTATCGAAGATGATGTTATTAGGATTCCTGGAATTGCTTTAAAAAAAATTTATGGATATAAGTTATCTAATATTTATAATTCTAAAGCTTTTAAATATTTAAAAACATTACATTTAGATGTAATTCATATTAATACTGAATTTGGTGTTGGACAGTTTGGATTTATTGTTGCTTCACTTTTAAAATGTGCAACTGTTTATACTTACCATACAATGTATGAAGAATATACTTACTATATTACAAAAGGTTATTTTGATAGATTTTCAAAGTGGGTTATTAGAGAATACGCCAAAGATTGTATGGAGAGAGCTACTGAGATTATTTCTCCAAGTGAAAAGACAAAAAATTACATTAGATCAATTGGAATGAATAAGTATGTTAATGTTGTTCCAACTGGTTTTAATTTTTCTAGATATCAAGATGTTGAGAAGGACGATCCTAAAGTATTAGAAATCAAGAAAAAATTTAATATTAAAGATGATGATAGAGTATTAATTTGTTTAGGAAGAATTGCTAAAGAGAAGAGTTTTGATGTAGTTATTAGGGGATATAAAAAGTATTTAGATGTATATAAAGATACTCATACAAAATTATTATTTGTAGGTGCTGGACCAGCTTTAGAAGAACTTCAGGATTTAGCATCAAAATTAAAATTAAATGAGAGCATTGTTTTTGTAGGTAAAGTAAATCAAGAAGATACTCAATATTATTATCGTAGTGCAGAGATATTTTTAAATGCTTCAACAAGTGAAACACAAGGATTAACATTTATGGAAGCAATGGCAAGTGATTTACTTGTTTTATGTAGATTTGATAATTCATTATTAGGTGTTGTTAATAACAATGTCAATGGATTCTTCTATATGGATGAAGACGATTTTAAAGATAAATTAAATATGGTTTTATCTTTGGATAAAGAAAAAGTTAAGCAAATTAAAACAAATGCTTTTAGTTCTATTGATAAATTTTCAGATAAAACATTTTATAGCAATATAATTGAGGTATATAATCGTGCAAGAAGAAGAAATTGGTAAAAATATCATTACAAGCATAGAAGAAAAAGACTATAAAACTATTGTTTTAACAAATGAAGATAAATATGTAATTTATTCATTATTTTTTGATAATGAAAAATACACTCAAAATTGTATTCTTAGCAAGGAAGAAGTTGAATATTTAACAAGACAAAATAAATTAACAAAAATACTTGAGTATTGCTTAAAAATTTTAAGAAAGAAATTTTTATCTAGTGGAGAAATAAGAGTCAAATTAATGAAAAAATTTGATGATAAAGAATTAGTTGATGTAGCACTAAAAATGCTTCTAGAAAACAAGGTTTTAGACGATAAAAAATATATCCAAACTGCGTTAATTTTATTTGAAGATGCAATGTATGGAAAGTATTTCATCATTGATTATTTTAAGAAAAAAGGAATTGACGAAAAAATCATTAAAGAGATAGAGTTTGATCCTGAAAAAGAAAAAGCTAAAGCTTTAGCATATTTTTTAAGTTTTAAAAATATGTACGTTTCTTCAAATACTTTAAAAGCAAAGAAAAAACTATCCGAAACATTATTAAGTAGAGGATTTGAATTAGGGATTATTAATCAACTTGTTTCCGATTTAAAAGTAGATCCCGAAATTGAACATAAATTATTAGCAAAAGACGGAAATAAGTTATTTTCTAAATATTCGAAAAAATATCAAGGATTTGAGCTTAAAAACAAAATTATAACTGGTTTAATTAAGATTGGTTATGAATATAAAGATATTGAAAATTTTCTTAACGAAGGAGGTTTAATAAATGATTAAAGATTTAGTTGTTAATGGTAATGCTAGTGGAGTTTACGTTGTAAATCATGTTTCTTGTGGAGTTAGCAAAGTTGGTTCTAATTTTTTAAATGTTACTTTACAAGATAAATCTGGTGTAATTGAAGCCAAAAAATGGTCATATCAACCTTCAGAATTAGAAATTATTAAAGCTGGTAATGTTATTAGAATTGATGGAATTGTTAAATCATTTAAAGATAACCTTCAAATTACTATTGAAGGAGCTTATTTAGCTAGTAGTGATGATCCAAATTATAGTGATATTATAGCTGTTTCTCCAAATGATTTTGATGATATGCAAAGCGAATTAAATAAGTATATCAATATGGTTATTGATGAAGATTATCATAACCTTTTATGTGCTTTATTTAATAACGAAACTATAAAAGAAAAGTATTTAAATTATCCAGCTGCAGTTAGAAATCATCATGATTTCCTTCATGGAATTTTACATCATTCATTAAGTATGGCTAACTTAGCTCTTGCTGTTTGTTCAAATTATGATGATATAAATAAAGATCTTTTAATTACCGGAACATTACTTCATGATGTAGGAAAAATTGTTGAATTAAGTGGACCTGTAGGTACTTGCTATACAAAAGAAGGATTATTATTAGGACATCTTTTAATTGGTGTAGAATTAATCACTAAAGTTGGTGAAGAAATTCATATGAATGAAGAGAAGCTTTTATTACTTAAACATTTAATTGCCTCTCATCATGGTAAGCTTGAATTTGGTGCAATTACTTTACCTCAAACAAGAGAAGCTTTTATTCTTTCTTATATAGATGATTTTGATGCTAAAATGATGGCTATTGATAAAGCATTAAGTACAACAGAAAAAGATTCTTTCAGTGAAAGAATCTTTGCTATGGATAATCGTAGTTTCTTAAAATAATATATTATTTCTCAGCTAATTTTTCCATTACTTCAACAAGCGGATATTTGATTTCTTTTGTGTTGAATTCTAATTTAAATCCATCTGTTGCTTCATAACGAGGAATAACATGAACATGGAAATGTCTAACTGTTTGACCAGCTGCTTCATAGCAATTAGTTAAAATGTTTACACCTTTTGCTCCAAGTTCTTTAATTTGGATTTGTCCAATTCTTTGAGCTACGTTCATTACTTTAGAAAGAATGTCTTTTGGTGTACTTAAAGCTGTTTCAAAGTGTTCTTTAGAAATAACAAGAGTATGACCATAAGTTACAGGATTAACATCAAGAAAAGCTAAAACATCATCATCTTCATAAATTTTATATGAAGGGATAATGCCATCTGCAATTTTACAAAAAATACAATTTGAATCAAAATTCATTTTGATACCTCCAAAATTAAAAGAGTCTTTACAAGACTCTTTTATTATACAATTAATTTTGATGGTTATTAATCAAAAAGATCTGGGAATGTAGATTTGAAGTAGTCGTAAACTTTTTGATCGAAGTAAACGATTTCAGCTTCATTGACATAATATTCAAGAGCATCGTTTGAGAAGGTTGAACCTTTAGCAAGAGTATAACCAGCTCTACGAGCAATTGATTCGATGTTTGTCATATCATCGTTTGTGGTTGTCTTTGTGATTAAGGTAGAAGCAACACAATCATAAACAGCAACAATATAGAATTTTCCGCTATCTTCCCAAATAATTGAGTCAGCTTCGTTTGTTGTTGTGTATGTATCTTTCTTTAAGAAACTAACACCACCAGCAGCGAATTGCTTTAAATATTGTCTATCTAATTTAGTGGTGGATTCTTTTGAATCAGCGATTTCTCTAATAATACCGAATGAGAATAATTTTGAAGTAATGTCACTTGGTAAGCTTGAGAAGTCTGACTTTGTTCCCCATTTTTGAGTAATGTAGTTTTCAGCAGCAAGAGAATCGGTTTTAATTTTTAAACCTTCTTTTGGTGAATATGATCTTGAATTAATAGTTGTAAATGAACTATATAATGTTGAATCATTTGTTAATGGGTTAGTGGTAAGTTTTGAATAGTCGTTAATTAATGAAGCATATTTACTACCTTTATAGTAGCTATAAGCATTCTTTGCTTCACCTTCTACATACGTTCCTCCAGCAGTAATATTAACATTTGGATTTTCGTTTGTAGAAGTTCCGAATGTCTTCTTAGCAATGTTTTCTTCAGTAGTACTTAATGCATACTCTGGATTGTTAAGAATGCCTTTCCAAGCTCTTGAAGCAACTGAGAAATCAACTGGTTCATTGCTTGATAAATTGCTTACATAATCAAGAACAAAGTTTGTTAATAATGATTTAGCTTTCTTATCATCGTTATCAGTAATTTCAATATATTCAATTTTTCTTTGTTGAGTAATACCGATAGTTGGATATTGATTTTCAATCATGTATTGTTCAACTAATAAGGTGTTTTGAATATCTGGCATAATGGTTTTGTTGATATAATCAACATATCTATAAAGGTGAACAAGTTTTGTACTTCCTTCATAAATGTTTTTCATTCCAGTTTCAGTGATAGCATCATATTTATCATCAACAAGTAAAGCATATGAATATTCATCTAATGTTGTACCGTTAACAAGATATGTTTTTTCAGCGCCTTTATTATTTTGAACTTTATCAAATGAGTAATCTGGGTTTGAATATAATTTTTGAATTTCAGTATTGCTAATAGCGTTTCCATCTTTATCATTTAATGGATATAATTGGTCAGCAACATTTCTAGCAAATAAGACTTCATAATATTTATCGTCTTTTCTATAAGTTCCACTACACCATGTTGTATAAACTTCGTTGATAACTTGATCGAATGCTAATTTTGTAATTTGTTCGATACGAGCATTGTAAGTAGAAATGGTACTAGCTGTAATTTCTGGAGCTTCTTCGAAGGTAATACTGATTCCAGTATCAACCCAGTTCCAGTAAGCTTTGTGATTTTCAATGAAAGTTTTCTTACTTTCAAATGAAGCTGAACTCCAATAAGTTTTTTGATCGTTTGTTGAATCGATAATTAAATCAACAGAATATGAATCAGTTGATTTGTCATATCTAAATTCATATTGACCAAGAATATTATAAGAAAGTTGTTCACTAAACATTTCTTTAATAGTGGAGCTAAATGAAGAATCACTATAAATTTTATTAAATAATGTTTCAAGAGAATCGCCATCAACAGCAACTGAAGATGTTGTTAATTGTTCATCGCCATTACTTAATTTTGTTTTAGCGGTAGTATCACAAGAGGTTAAAGCAACGAAACCTAATACTAAAGCAGTTAATGCAATTAAATTCTTTTTCATACTTCTATCCTCCATTATTTAATACTAGTTGAGTAGTAGCAGTAACCACCCTTTTGGAAGGCAGGATCTGTTTCAGCATCTTTAAATCTTAAGGCACAAGTTTCTGGGATTAAACCATATTTTCTACTACGATCTTGATTTTCAAGCGTTGTAGCATATTGTTCCCAAGAACTATTTAAGCTTTCCATGTTGGATTGATTTGCTGTGTTCTTAAGGTTATTTTGATAAGCTTGAACCAACTCTTTAGCAGTTTCATTTTTGATTTCAACACTTGTAGCACCAACTAACCAAGCAAATTCGTTAGCGCTCTTAATTGAGGTTTCACTGACATATGAGTTTGAAGTAACTTCACTTGTAATTGTTGAACTTACTAATGATTCATATTTAGCAGGAGTAGTGTAAACATCGTTGTTGATAAATGTTGATTTTGGTAAATATGTTCCATTTGTTGTTTCAAATTGTGGGAATTCACCTTTATAACTTCCGTTATCAACATTGTAATATGGAAGACCAGTGGAGTTATTGAAACCTTCTTGGTAGATTGGTGATTTTGGAGCATAGTATTCATTAATACTTACTTCGTATTTTCCACCTTTTGCTCTAGTATCAGCAATTTCAACAGTTTTTGTTGTTTTACCAGTTGTTAAATCAATAAAATCAAAGTAATCTTTTTCAATTGTAATGAGATGGATACCTCCGCTGCTTGTAGCATTAACTACTAACATGATTGGATTTCCTTTTTCATCACATAATACTGGATAATCTAATCCAGGAATTGTTTTGAAATGTTTTGCTTGTTCTGTATCAGTAATATATGAACTTGTACCAAGAGCATATTTTCCTTCGCTATTTAAATCTGAAAAAATAGGTGTACCAGAATCAGAATTGATAAATCCACCACTAGTTGTAGGATCGCTAGCAGCAATAGTTCTATTTACAATAAATGAAACGTTATGAACATTGAAATATTTATTGAAAAGAATGTTTCTTGGGAAATATTCTTCGTTTCCTTCGTTAACTTTTTTGCCGTTTACATCTTCAAGATCTCTATATTCGTATAATTTATCAACTGCTTCATAAGGAATATAGTTAGCGCCTATATGTTTAACAGTGTCTTTACTTTCTTGGCTGCCGCCAAATCCAATAAATGAAGAATCTTTTGTTGATAAGAATTGTTCATATTGGGTAGCTTTAGCTGTATTAATAATAGATTCATATGCATAAATACCTAACTTGAATTCGTTAACAAATCCAGTTTTAGTACCCATTACATAGACACCGTTTCTATCTACGCTTCCGGTATCTTCACTTTCATCGTGAGTAATAATACCGAATGTATTTGTATCAGTATTTGATTCAAGTAATCTTGAGAAAACACGGTGTAACTTTGTAGCTTGTGTGCTTGAGATTTTACTCTTTGTGAAGTTATCACTTGAGTCACCAGCTTTGACAAGAAGATGTCTTACAGCGTAAGGCATATTAGCATTTAAATAGCCTTCAGTTCCCCATAATTGGTTGTATGCAGCTTGATTTGCATAGTTTTCACTAGTTGTATCAATCTTCCATTCGTTGAATTGTTCATCGAATTCTTTGGTGACTTTCTTTTTCATGTATTCTAATTCTTTTTCAAGATAAAGCATTCTTTCGTTTTCTTTATCTGATTTTGAATCATCATAGTATGAAAGTGTAGCTAAATAATCACTCCATGATTGATCGTTCTTATCTGCGTCATTCTTTAAGTTGGTGATGGCAAGTTTTGTACTACTTGTAATTTCGTTTTGATATTTGTTTAAAACACCGCCTTCTTGGAAAGATAATCTGACAGCAACATCATAAATTGTGTCATAGTAAGCTTTTGCGTGATCTTTAGGATTTGTTTTTAAATATCTTTCATAAACATCTTGAGCATTAATTTCAGCTTCTTTAACATCACCTGAACTGGTAGTGAATTTATATGTTAATACTAAGTCATCTTTAGCAGTGATATCTCCACAGCTTGCTAAAGAAACAAGTGTTAATGCACATAAACCGAATACCATACCCATTTTCATTTTTCTCATAAATAAATATCCTTTCGTTTTTCAATGCGATTATTATTTTATACTATAGTATAAATAATTACAACTTTAAAAATCACATAACCTATATAATTTATATAAATTATATCCAATTTTTGAAAAAAATTATTATATTGTTTGTATCGAGGTCACTTTTAATATATTATTTTCTAGAAAAGGAAAAGTTATGAGTGTTTTAGAGATTAAAAATTTACATGTAAGTGTTGAAGGAAAAGAAATTTTAAAAGGCGTTTCATTTAAAATTCAAAGTGGTGAAGTAGTTGGATTATTAGGCCCAAATGGTAATGGAAAATCTACATTATTTGCAGCTATTATGGGTAATCCAAAGTATAAAATCTTAGCAGGTGAAGTTCTTTTAGATGGAGTAAATATTTTAGAATTATCTGTTGATGAAAGAAGTAAGGCTGGAGTATTTTTAGGATTCCAAAATCCTGTTGAAATTCCTGGTGTAATTAGTGCTGATTTTTATAAAGCTGCTATTAATGCTCGTAGTGAAAAGAAAGTAAGTTTATACAAGTTTTATCGTTCTTTAGAAGATAGCTGTAAAAGTGTTGAACTTCCTTTTGAGTTTGTGAATAGAGGGTTAAATGATGGTTTTAGTGGAGGAGAAAGAAAAAGAAACGAAATTCTCCAAATGAAATTATTAGATCCTAAATTCGCTCTTTTGGATGAAATTGATAGTGGTCTTGATGTAGATGCTATTAATTTAATTTCTAAATCTATTGTTGAACAAGAGCAAAAAGGAACAGGTTTTATTATTATTTCTCACTATGCAAGATTATTTGATTTAATTAATGTTTCAAGAGTTCTTATTTTGGTCAATGGAAAAATTGCTTTAAAAGGTGATGCTTCTTTAATTAAAAGAATTGATAAAGAAGGATATGAATGGCTTAAGAAAGAACATAATATAGAAATTGAAGAAGAAGAAAAAATGAATAGAGTTAGCATTGGAACATGTGCTACTAAAGAAGTAATTAAAAATGGAACAAAATAATAAAAAAGAGTTGGGAAATCATATTGTTTTTGATAAAAGTTGCGATTTAACTATCAATGAAAATAGTCTTTCATCGTATATTTTTGAAGTTGAAAATAATTGTTATGTAAACATTTTAATTGAAGCTTCCAAGTCTATAGATATTGATTTAGTTGTTAAAAGTGGTGCTTCTTTAAAGATTGCTTTACTTAATAAAGAGAATCAAAATAACTTTAATTTTAAGGGTAAAGTTAAAAAAGAGGGCACATTTACATGTGTTATTGCAGATTTTGGTGCTTCAAATACAAACATCAATTCTACAATAGATTTGATTGAAAACTATGCTTCATCTAATTTTATTCTTTCAAGTACAAGCAATGAAAGATTTAAGAAAAATTACAACATTAATTTCAATCATTTAAGCGAATTTACCACTTCTAAGATTAAAGCTTTTGGAGTTAGCTTAAAAGAAAGTGAAATTAAGGTAAATGGAGTATCATTTATTGAAAAAACAAGCATTAAATCCAATGCAAGTCAAGAAGTTAAAATTATTCTTTTTGATAAAACAAGTAAAGGAAGTGCATCTCCAATTTTAAAGATTGAATGTGATGATATTAAAGCAAGCCATGGATGTAGTATTGGTTCAATTAATGATGACCATTTATATTATCTTTTAAGTAGAGGAATTGATATTGAAACTGTCAGAAAACTCATTGTTTTAGGCTATATTTTACCAATTAAAGACTACTTTAATGATAAAGAAAAAGAATACATTGATAACTATATTAGGAAGGATTTTAATTATGCTTAATGTTAAAGAAATAAGAAAAGATTTTCCTATGTTACAAAATAAAACTCAACAAGGTCATAATCTTGTTTATTTAGATAATGCTGCAACTACTTTTAAACCAAATCAAGTAATTGAAGCTTGTTCTTCATATTATTTAGAAGAAAATGCTAATTCACATAGAGGAGATTATGATTTAGCTTTTAAGGTTGATCAAAAAGTTGATGAAGTTAGAGAAAAAGTTGCTAAATTTATTAATTGTGAAAAACACGAGGTAGTTTTCACAAGCGGAACCAGCATGAGTTTAAATATGATTGCTTTTGGATATGGTTTAAAATTTCTTAAAGAAGGCGATGAAATATTATTAAGTGAAGCAGAACATGCTTCAAATGTACTACCTTGGTTTAAAGTTGCTGAATTAACAAAAGCTACAATTAAATATATTCCTTTAACAAAAGAAGGTAGATTAACAATCGAAAATTTTAAAAAAACAATAAGCAAAAATACAAAAGTTGTTTCTTTAGCTTTAGTAACAAATGTTTTGGGTTTTAATGTAGATATTAAAGAAATTAGTAAAATAGCCCACGAATTTGGAGCTATTGTTGTTTGTGATGGAGCTCAAAGCGTCCCTCATATGAAAACTGATGTTAATGATTTAGATTGTGATTTTTTATCTTTTTCTGCTCATAAAATGTGTGGTCCAACAGGAATTGGAATACTTTATGGTAAATTTGATTTATTAAAAATAATGGATCCTTTAATGAGTGGAGGAGGAGATAATGCTAGATTTGATATGTGTGGCAATGTTGCTTTCTTAGCTCCTCCAGCTAAATTTGAAGCCGGAACATTAAATCTTGAAGGAATTTATGGTTTAGGTGCTGCTATTGATTATCTTAACAATATTGGATTAGATAATATTCATGCTTATGAAAAAGAGCTTAGAAATTATGCTATAAATAAACTTAAATCTTTAGATAACGTTATTATTTATAATGAACAAGCTGATGCAGGAATTATTACAATTAATGTTAAAAATGTTTTTCCTCAAGATGAAGCAAGTTATTTAAATAGTAAAGGTATATGTGTTCGTAGTGGTGAACATTGTGCAAAATTATTAAAGGATTTATTAAAAACTATTGGAACAGTTAGAATTTCGTTCTATTTCTACAATACTTTTGAAGAAATAGATTTATTATATGAAGCTTTAAAAAATGGAGGTGATTTCTTAGATGCCTATTTCTCTTAGTCCGCAAATGATGCGTGAGATTATTATGGATCATTATAATAATCCAAATCATAAATTAACTCCGATAAATAAAGATGATTATCTTTCTATTAGAATGGATAGTGATTCATGTATTGATGATATTACTATTTATTTAAAAATAGAAAATGAGGTAATAAAGGAAGCTTATTTTGATGGTATTGCTTGTACTATTTCTACTGCAAGTACTGATATTTTATGTGATTTAGTAATTGATAAAGTTAAAAATGATGCTTTATATATTTTAGAGCAATATAGAAAAATGATTTTTGAACAAGAATTTGATGATTCAGTTCTTGATGAAGCTATGGTTTTTATTAATACACATAAACAAGCTGCAAGAATTAAATGTGCTACTTTAGGAAGCACTGGTTTAAAAGAGCTTATTGAATGTGGAGGATGTCACACTCATGAGTAATGAAAATAAATTAAATTTATCTAGAGAATATAAATATGATTTTAAAGATGATATTAATTCAATAGAATCTACTGGAAAAGGTTTATCAAAAGAAGTTGTAGAAGCTATTTCTAAAGCTAAAAATGAACCTGATTGGATGTTAGAATTTCGTTTAAAATCATATGATTTATTCAATAAAATTGATTTTCCTAAGTTTGGACCTGATACTACTAAATTAGATTTTAATTCATACACTTATTTTACACGTTATGTAAATGGTGAAAAGCAATCTTGGGATAATGTTCCTGAAACAATTAAAAACACTTTTAATAAATTGGGTATTCCTGAAGCAGAACAAAAATATTTAAGTGGTGCTGCTACTCAATATGAATCTGAAATGGTTTATCATAACATGTTAAAAGAAGTCGAAGAAAAGGGTGTTATTTTTCTTTCAACTGATATGGCTTTAAAGTTATATCCAGATTTATTTAAAAAATATTTTGGTACAGTTGTTCAAACAAATGATAATAAATTTAGTGCTTTAAATGGTGCTGTTTGGAGTGGAGGATCATTTATTTACGTTCCAAAAAATGTAAAATTAGATAAGCCTTTACAATCATATTTTAGAATTAATAATCAAAAGACAGGTCAATTTGAAAGAACATTAATTATTTGTGATGAAGGTAGTAGTTTACATTATGTTGAAGGATGTACTGCTCCTATTTATAGCGAAGATTCTCTTCATGCTGCTGTTGTTGAAATTGTTGTTTGTAAAAATGCAAAATGTAGATATTCAACAGTTCAAAACTGGTCAAATAATATTGTTAATTTAGTTACAAAAAGAGCAGTTTGCTATGAAAATGCAACAATGGAATGGATTGATGGAAATATTGGTTCACAAATTAATATGAAATATCCTGGAACTATTCTTAGAGGAGAAGGTTCAAAAGGTGTATGTATTTCTATAGCTGTAGCAAAAAATGGTCAATTCCAAGATGCTGGTGCAAGAATGATTCATGAAGCTAAAAATACTTCTAGTCAAATTATTTCTAAATCTATTGTTAGAGAGGGAGGAATTTCTAACTATAGAGGAACAGCTAGAATCATGAAAAATGCTACTAATAGCAAGACTCACATTGAATGTGATACTCTTATTTTAGATTCAAAAAGTAAGTCAGATACTATTCCAAAGAATGAATGTTTTAATAACTCTAGTTTCTTAGAGCATGAAGCAACAGTTAGTAAAATTAATGAAGATCAATTATTTTATCTTATGAGTAGAGGAATTCCTAAAAAAGATGCTATTCAAATGATTATTATGGGATTTATTGAACCATTTTCGAGAGAATTACCTATGGAATATGCTGTTGAATTAAACCAACTTATTAAATTAGATATGGATGGTAGTGTAGGTTAATATGAACGTTAAATATGATTATGATGTAATTGTTGTTGGTGGAGGACATGCTGGTGTTGAAGCATGTTTAGCAAGTGCAAAACTTAATAAATCAACTTTGTTAGTTACACTTAATTTTAATATGGTCGCAAATATGCCTTGTAATCCTTCAATTGGAGGAAGCGCTAAAGGTATTGTTGTTAGAGAAATTGATGCTCTTGGTGGCTTTATGGGGAAAGCTGCTGATTATGATTATCTCCAAATGAAAATGTTAAATACTGCAAAAGGTGTAGGTGTAAGATGTTTAAGAGCTCAAGAAGATAAATTAAGATATCCAAAATATATCCAAAATCATATAAAAGAGACTAAAAATTTAGATGTTTTGGAAGATGAAGTTAAGGGAATAATTTTCGAAAACGATATGATTTACGGCGTTATTTTAAGTAACGAGAGAAAAATATATGCAAAAGCCGTTGTTTTATCAACTGGTACATACATGAATAGTGAAATCATGGTTGGACATAGTAAAGTTAGTGGAGGACCTGATGGAGAAAAGCCTTCTGTAGGATTAAGCGACTATTTAAAAGATGTAATGGGATTTGATTTAATTAGATTAAAAACTGGTACACCTCAAAGAATTGCAAAAGAAACAATTGATTATTCTAAAGCTGAAATTCAATTGGGAAATGTAGAAGACGAAGGTTTTAGCTATGAAACTAATAAATTTAAATTAATTAAAGATCAAGAACCTTGTTATTTAATTTATACAAATGAAGAAACTCATAAAATTATTAGAGATAATTTATATGAATCTGCAATGTATGGAGGAATTGTTAAAGGTGTAGGACCAAGATATTGTCCTTCAATCGAAGACAAATTAGTACGTTTTGCTGATAAAACTCGTCATCAATTATTTTTAGAACCAGAAAGTTACGATACAAACAGCATATATTTACAAGGGTTTTCTACTTCTATGCCTAAAGAAGTCCAAGAAAAGATGGTCCATTCTTTAAAGGGATTAGAAAACGCTAAAATTTTAAAATATGCTTATGCAATTGAATATGATGCTTTTGAGACATATGACTATACTTTTTCTTTAATGACTAAAAAGTATAAAGGATTATTTATTGCTGGACAAATTTGTGGAACTAGTGGATATGAAGAAGCTGGTGGATTAGGCTTAATTGCTGGTATTAATGCTAGTAGATATATCGATAATCTTGAACCATTAATTTTAGGAAGAGATGAAGCTTATATAGGAGTTATGATTGATGATTTAGTTACAAAAGGAACTAAAGAACCATATAGATTACTTTCTAGTAGAGCAGAATATAGATTACTTTTAAGAAGTGATAATGCTGATTTTAGATTAACTGAAATTGGAAGAAATATTGGATTAATTGATGAAGATAGATATTTAAAGTTTAAAGATAAATATGAAAAAATTAATAAGATTTTAGATATATTAAGAACTACATATTTAGGTGAAACAAGTCCAATTAATGAAGCTTTACTTTTAAAAGGATATGAAAGATTATCAAGTGGAGTTAAAGCCATTGATATATTAAAAAGAAATGGGATTTCATATAGTTTTTTAAAAAATTATGTTTCTATTCCTAGTGATTTAAACCTAGATAAAAGTGGAGAAGATGAAGTAGAAATCATCGCTAAATATGAAGGATATATAGAAGGAGAAAGAAAAGAAGTTGCTAAATTTAAAAAGTTAGAAACTTTAAAACTTAAAAGTGATATTGATTACTCCTTAATTGATGGATTAGCTTTAGAAGCTAGACAAAAATTAAATAAAGTAAAACCTTTAAATATAGGACAAGCTTCAAGAATTAGTGGGGTAAATCCTAGTGATATTGCAATATTAATAATGAATTTAAAAAATAAAAAGATATGATAACTTTAGAAGAAATTAAAAATAATGAAAAATTACAAACCTTTAAAAAAATGGTAATTGAAACAAATGAAGTATTAAATTTAACAGCAATTACCGATTCTTTTGAGTTTGATATTAAACATTTATATGATTCTTTATTAATTTTAGATTATTTTGATTACAAAAATAAAAATATTATGGATTTAGGAAGTGGAGCAGGTTTTCCTGGCATTCCTCTTGCTATTTTATTAAATGATACTAACTTTTATTTAGTTGAACCTACTAAAAAAAGATGTGATTTTCTTCTTTCTGTAAAGGAAAAATTACATTTAGATAACGTAACAATTATTAATAAAAGAAGTGAAGATTTAGATAATAATTTTAGATCTTTCTTTGATTTTATAGTAACTAGAGCTGTTTCAAGATTAAACATTTTAGTTGAGATTTCATTACCTTTTTTAAAAAATAATGGATGTTTAATATCTTATAAAGGATTGAAATATGAAGAAGAAATATCAGAAGCTAAGAATGCTTTAAAGACATTATCTTCAAATGTTTTAGAAGTTAAGAAAGAAACTTTACCATTTTTAAATGAAGAAAGATTTAATATAATTATTAAAAAGGATAAAGATATATCTAGTAAATATCCTCGTCTTTATTCAACTATAAAAAAGAGACCTTTATAAATGAAAATTATTGCTATTGCTAACCAAAAAGGGGGAGTAGGTAAAACTACTACATGTATCAATTTAGCGGCTAGTTTAAATGAACTAAACCGTAAAGTTTTGCTTGTCGATTTAGATCCTCAAGGAAATTTAAGTAGAGGATTAGGATTAGATGTTTCTTTAATTAGTAAAAATATTTTTGATGCATTAATTTTGGATGTAGATATAAATAAAGTAATTAAGAAAACAATGATGAAAGGATTAGATATTATTCCTACAAATTTAAAGTTATCTAATCTTGAAAGTGAAATTTATCAAAAAAATGTTAGACCTTTTACTTTATTAAAAGAAGCTCTTTCTTCTTTAAAGAAAAATTATGATTATGTTTTAATTGATTGTCCTCCTTCACTTGGAATTCTTTGTATTAATGCTTTAACTGCTTCAGATTCTGTATTAATTCCTGTTCAATGTGAGTATTTTGCTCTTGAAGGATTAGCTCAAATTTTAGGAACAATTTCTAAAGTACAAGAAATGTATAATAAAAAACTTACTATTGAAGGATTTTTATTAACAATGTATGAGTCTAGATCTAAACTTGGTAATGAAGTTGTTGAACAAGTTCGAACTTTATTTAGAGAAAATACATTTAATGTAATTGTTCCACGTAATATTTCTTTGAGTGAATCTAGTGCTAAAGGAATTCCTGCTATTTTATATAAACCAACAAGTCAAGGCAGTATTGCTTATAAAAAACTTGCTAAAGAAGTAATAGATAATGAAAGAAAATAAAATATTAAAAGAAAATAATTTAGAAGATTTAATTAAGAAATTTTCTAAATCTGATATTGTTTCTTCAATAAGAGAAAACTATAGTAAAGAAAATATAAAATATATATCTAATTATTTAATAAATGATAATAAATACTTGGAAAAAGCTATTGTTTTTGATGAAGCAATTAAAAATATTAAAAATAGTATCGAAGAAAACGGTGTATATAAGCCTTTTTATGTAAATTATAAAGATAATAAATATGAAATTATTATTGGAAGAAAAAGATTAAGAGCTAGCAAGGAATTAAAAGAAGAAAACGTTCCTTGTATAGTTTTTAGTGTAGATGAACACGAAGAATTATTAATGCTTTTAGCAGATATTCAAGATCATAAAGAAGTAAATATGTATGAATTATCTTTAATTTTAAATGAGTTATATACTAAATATAATTACAAATTAAAACAACTTTCTTCTTTAATAAATCAATCAGTTTATCAAGTAAGTAATATTTTAAATTTAGTAAAATTACCATATGAAATTCTACTTGATTTAGGAAATAACTTAACAAGTTATGGAATATGTAAAACTTTAATTTATGCTAAAAAAGAAAAGGTAATGGAATATTATAAGTTTGCAAAAAAAGAGAATTTAAGTGTCAGATCTTTAGAAAAACTTGTTAAACAAGATAAAAAGGTAAGTAAAAATTTTAAGGTTGATGTGGATGAAAATAACTTATCATTAAATATTAAATTTGAAAATAGTGAGGATTTACATAGGTTTTTAAAGAAACTTAATAAATAGATTTACTAAAATTTATATTTTGATATACTAAAATTACTTCAGGGATAGGTGTAATTCCTTACTGGTGGTATAGCCCACGAGACGAAAGTCAGAACTTGTTGAAATCAGTGCCAATAGTTAAAGTCTAGATGAAAGAAGATTTTTTATTTGCTCTTTGAAGTAGAAAGAGAACTTATGAAAAGAAAAAGAATTATTAATTTAATCGTTCACGTTGCAATTTTTGGAGCATTGGCCATTATTTTATATTGTGTTCCGTATCTTCAATTTTCACTTCCATTTTGTCCATCTTTTTTAAAAATTCATTTCGATGAAATACCTATTCTATTAGCGGGTTATGCATTTGGACCATTAGAAGCCATATTAATTATCATATTAAAAGCTTTATTTAAGCTTATTCAAGATATACCTGAAACAGGTGGAATTGGAGTATTAGCTGATGTCATTTATTCTTCAGCTTTTATACTTCCAGCTGTTTTTATCTATAAAAAACATAAAAATTTAAAAGGAGCAGTTATTTCTCTTTTAGTAGGAGTTTTATCTCAGTTAATTGTAAGTTGTGTAATAGGATTATATTTAATTTACCCATTATATGGTCTATATTTTTATCCTCAAGCTAGTAGTTATCAAGAAGCAATGGAAGTTGTAGGACAATTATTTACTCCGTTTGATAATTCTATTAAAAGTGCTACAGATCCAAAAATTATGTATCAATTTTTGCTTCCTTTCAATTTAATTAAAGATGTAATTGTAGCTTCAGTGTGTTTTGTTTGTTATAAACCTTTAAAAATGTTAATTGAAAGAAAAATGTAAGAATTTAAGCAAAATAAAAGACTATTCGAAGGAATAGTCAGTTATCAATTAAAATGAAATTATTTTGAAATAGCACCAACTGGGCAATTTGCAATGGCTTCATCAGCACTAGCTTCATCTAAATCACCGATGACTCTAGCTTTACCTTCATCATCAAATTCAAATGCACTATCGTATGTTCCTACGCAAACACCGCAACCAATGCAGCTTTCAGCATCAACTGTAACTCTCATATTAATTCCTCCAATTAATTAAAATATACCATTTTAGAAATAAAAATCAACATTAAAATGAATGGTTAAACTTTAATAATAATTCTAGAAAATAATTGCTATTTTGATATTAAAATATTCGCTTTTAGATTATAATATAAGTAATAGATGGAGGATTCACATGAAATATCAAATAATTGGTAAGAATATTCAAGTAACTGAAGGCATCTCTTCTGCAATTAAAAGAAAAGTGTCAAAAATGGACAAATATTTTGAAAATCCAGACCAAGTTGAATGTAGAGCAGTTGTTAGAAGTTATAAAAACGAAGCTAAAGTCGAAATTACTTTAAGAAATAACGATATTATTTTTAGAGCTGAAGTTAAAGATCCTGATTTGTATGCAGCTATTGATTTTGCTATTGACAAATTAGAAGGTCAAATGAGAAAATTAAAGACCAAATTAGAGAGAAGACATAATAAAAATGGTATCGGAAGATCTATTATTTATTCAGAAATTGAAGAACCATTTAATGTAAGTGAAGATGAAATTGTTAAAACCAAATCATATAATTTAAAACCTATTACAATGGAAGAAGCCATTATTGAAATGGAAGCTATAGGTCATGATTTTTATGTTTATTTAGATACTGATGATGAAAAGATTTCAGTTCTTTATAAGAGAAAAGAAGGGGGATACGGTTTAATTCAAGCTGAAAATAAAGTAGTTTTATAGAATTAAACTAGTAGTTGATGAAGATTATTGCAACCGACTTGGACGGTACTTTGTTTTACCCAAAAGATAAAGTAGAAATGATTTCTGCTAATAATCTTTTTTTCCTACAAAATTTTATTGATGATGGAAATAAGGTAGTTATTATTTCTGGAAGAAGCATCGATTATGGAAAAAAGGTTATTAAAAAAATTGGGAGAGATTGTTCAGTTATTGGATTTAATGGGACATGTGTTTTTAGTGAAGGAAAATATATCGAAAAAAAGACCATGCCTAATGATTTAGTAAAAGAATTTATTGATGATACATTCCAAACTTTTAAAAATTTTGGTGTCTTTTTAATGACTGATAAAGGTGTATCAGTTCATTTAAAAACTAAATCAAAATTTATTAGATGGTTCGCCAATTTATATTACAAATCTCAAAAGATTTATGCAGAACAATTTTCAAGCTTAGAAAGCGATTATGAAAGCGAATTAGCTAATGGAAATATATACAAGGTAATGCTATTTTTTGGAATTAGTAAAAGAAAAATGAAAGCAGCTAGTGAAGCTAATAAAATATTACGTAATTCCTTTGATAATTTTGAATGTTCATGGTCTGGACCAGTAATTGAAGTCACATTAAAAGGATGCTCTAAAGCTAATGCTTTAAAGGACTTTATTAAGTTAAAAGGCTATTCAAAAGAAGATGTTTATGTTGTTGGAGATAGTGGAAACGATATCTCAATGTTTAAAGATTTTTATGAAAATAGTTTTTGTATGGAGCATTCCCCAAGCAGTATTAAAAAATATGCTAGATATACTATTCATAAATTTGAAGATTTATCTAGATATATTTATAAAAAATAGTAAAATATTATAGATAAGGAGAATTATTTAAAAAATGAATACTATTAGTCGTGTTATTGTTTCTTTAGTTTATTACAATTCACTTGTTAGAGACACTCTTGAATACACAATTAACAAAGAAACATATGAAACAAATTTCTATGATTACAAACAAAATGGAATAATCAACGAAATTAAACTTGAAACACCTTTAAAAATCTTTATGGACAAGAATGGTGAAAAAGGTGAAGAATTAAGAAAGAAACTTGAAAAATTTGGTGAAGATTTCTACAGCGAAAAATCAACTGTTGTTAGAAAAGCTATTGATGGATTAAGAGTTGATCATGCTCAAAATATTAGAGTTTTTGAAAGTGTTTGTCCAATCCATGAAGAATTAAATTCAATTGTTCAATTACATGTTAATTTTGCAAGAGAAAACAATCAATTAGAAGAAAATATTCTTAAATTAGTCTCAGCTGATGAAAGATATTATAGAGCTGTTGCTTTCTTATCTTTAAGTGGTGAATTATTCCGTCAATTTGATGAATACAACAAAGCAAGAAGAGAAGCAAATGGTGAAAAGACACCTCAATCAAATTTCATCGAACAAGATTTAAGCAAAGTTGTTGGTTTATTAGGCCTTGTTAGACAACATGCCATCTGTAATGATGAAATGTATACCGATACAGTCGATGCTTTATGGAAAGCAATCGAAATTATGAACGGCAAGAGACAAATTCCTCAAGGAAAAACATTTGCTGATGTAATTAACGAAGCAAATGCTAAGATTGGAACATTTGTTCGTGATAGTGAAGAAGCTTGGAAATCAATTTATCCAGCTATGATCAACGAACTTGTTGCTGACAATCAAAAAGGCGCTCAAGAAGCTACCGAACCAAAAGCTGAATAATTATTTAAAACAGGTAAACTATGAAATTTTTTAAAGGAAAATCAAATGGTCAAATTGCTTCATTTATAATCGGAATCTTTTTGATGTTTTCTGGTATTCTTTTATTAGTCTTTGGATTAATTGGAGATTACGGACCAAGAAATAATCCTTTTACAGAAGCAAACGAATCAATTGCAGCAAGTGTTAAATTTGGTTTAAGTTTAACTTGGATAGGTGTAATTGTTCTTCTTGTTGGCAGTATTACTTTTGCTTTAAGCTTAAATTTCATGGCTAAAGCTACTGAAAGAGAAGCTGAAAAAGAAGTTAGAAGAAAACAACGACTTGAGGTTATTAATCAATCTAAAGTTGTTGATGTAGAAAACGTTAATTCTACTGCTAAATAATTAATGGCCTCTAAAAAAGAGGCCATTTAAATTACAATAAAAAAAGACTTATAATTAAATATAAGCCATTAAAATTAAATTGGCGGAGAAAGAGGGATTTGAACCCTCGCGGCTTTGACACCCTATGAGCTTTCCAAGCCCACCCCTTCAGCCTCTTGGGTATTTCTCCAGCGTTAATAATTATAACAAGAATTTAAGGAGTTGTCACATTAAATATGAAAGAAATTGTAATAACTAATGAATTTTCTAATCAAAGAGTAGATAAGTATGTTCGTAAATACTTAAATGAAGCTCCTTTAAGTTTTATATATAAACTTTTTAGAAAAAAAGATGTAAAAGTAAATAATCATTGGGTAAAAGAAAATTATATTCTTCAAACTAATGATGTTTTAAGAATTTTTGTAAGTGATGCTCAACTTGAAGAATTTAATAAGCCAAAAGAGGTAAAGAATATTTCTTTTAAAGATCTAAATATTATTTATGAAGATAATAATTTATTAATTGTTAATAAACCAAAAGGAATTCTTGTTCATGGAGATAGTAGTGAAAAAAGATTAACTTTAACTAATAAAGTTCAATCTTATATTATGTCAAAAAATGAACAAACTGACTTTTTGTGTTCTCCAATTCATCGTCTTGATAGAAACACTTCTGGCTTAGTAATTTTTGCTAAAAATTTTAAAACCAGCCAGTATTTCATGGGGTTATTGAAAGAAAAAGAAAAAATTGAAAAGTATTATTTATGTTTAGTAGTTGGAAAAACTACTAAATCTGGAACCGTTAATATTCCTCTATATAAAGATGATGAAAGAGGAATGGTTTTTAAAGGAAATATTAATAACGGTGCAAAAGAAGCCATAACAAAATATGAGCTTATTGCAAGCAATAATGATTTTAGTTTACTTAGTGTTCAAATTTTAACAGGAAGAACTCATCAAATTAGAGCTCATTTTAAAGAAATTAATCATCCTCTTGTAGGTGATGGAAAATATGGTGATTTTAAAATTAATAAGGGATTTAATAGTGATTTTAACTATGATTCACAATTTTTACATGCCTATAAAATTAAATTTAATAATCTAGAAGGAGATTATAAATATTTATCTAATAAAGAATTTGTTTCTCCATTAAATGATAAAGAAAAAGAGATATTGAATAAGCTCAATATCCCTATGAAATCCTAACTATTTATGGACATATAGTCCAACAGTTTTCTTAACTTTTATTAATGTTTTATTAGCAATATAATTAGCTCTTCTTGCGCCTTCATTTAATATTTCATCAATCTTTCCTGAAGCTAATACTTCTTTATATTTGGCTTGGAAAGGAGTTAATACTTCAATAACTACATCAGCAACAGCTTTTTTAAATTCACCATATCTATGACAATCTTTAAAGATTTCTTCAGCTTCTTTAATAGTAATTTCTTTTAGTGAAGCATATATTTGAAGTAAGTTTGAAATTCCTGGTTTATTTACTGGATCAAAATAGATATCACTTCCTAAATCAGTGACAGCGCTCATAATTTTCTTTCTAACAATATTTAAATCATCTTTTAAGAAAATATCACCTTTAGGATCACTTTTTGACATTTTTCTTGTTGGATCACTCAAAGACATAATTCTAGCTCCAACTTTAGGAATAATAGGTTCAGGCATTTTAAATAATTCTTTATTGTATCTATTGTTAAATCTATGAACTAAATCTCTACATAATTCAACATGTTGTTTTTGATCTTCTCCAACTGGAACAACATCAGCATCGTAAAGTAAAATATCGCCACACATTAATACTGGATAAGCAAATAAACCTAAACCAATAGCGTTTTCATTCATTTTTTTAGATTTATCTTTAAATTGAGTCATTCTAGAAAGTTCACCCATGTAAAGATAGTTTTGTAAAATTGTATTAATTTCAGAATGTGCACTTACATCACTTTGAAGGAAAATAGTTGTTTTTTCTGGGTCTAATCCAGCTGCAATATAAAATGCAACAATATCTTTTGTATTATTTCTAAGTTCAATTGGATCAATTGGTAAAGTTAAAGCATGTAAATCAGCTATAAAAATAAAATTTTCATAGTCATCTTGATATTTTTTAAAATTTTTTAATGCTCCAATATAATTTCCTAATGTTAAATTTCCTGTTGGTTTAATACCACTTAGCGATCTTTTCATAAACTTAGCCTCTTTATATTCTTTATAATTTTAACTTATTTATTTTATAATTCAATTTATATTTATTTACTTATTCAATATTTATTGAATAAGTGATATATTTAAAAAGAGGATTTTAGTATGGATATTTATTTATATAATTCATTGACAAATAAAATTGAAAAGTTTGTTCCACTTAAAGAAAACGAGTTAAAAATATATGTTTGTGGACCTACTGTTTATAATGATCCACATATTGGAAACATGAGACCAGTAGTATTTTTTGATACATTAAATAGATTTTTTAGTTATGTTGGATATGATGTTAAATTTGTTTCAAATTATACCGATGTTGATGACAAGATTATTAATAAAGCTCTTCAAGAAGGAGTTGATGAAAAAGTTATTAGTGAAAGATATATTGCTAGATATAAAGATTGTTTAGATAAATTGAATGTGCGTAGAGCTTATCAAAATCCTCGTGTAACCGAATATATGGATAAAATTGTCTCATATATTGATGGATTAGTTGCAAAAAACAATGCTTATGTTGTAGATAATGAAGTTTTCTTTGATGTAAAAAGTGTCAAAGATTATGGATGTTTATCTAATACTAAATTAGACGAATTAAAAGCTGGAGCTAGAATTGAATCTAACGACAAAAAGAAATGTCCATTTGATTTTCTTTTATGGAAAAAAACTGATGTTGGCGTTAAATGGGATACTAAATGGTGTTTAGGTAGACCTGGCTGGCACACTGAATGTTGTGTTATGATTGATTCAATTTTCAATGGAATGATTGATATTCATGGAGGAGGAAGTGATTTAAAATTCCCTCATCATGAAAACGAAATAGCTCAAGCTATGGCAATGCATAATAATCATATTGCAAATTACTGGTTACATAATGCAATGATGAATATTAATGGAGATAAGATGTCTAAATCTCTTGGTAATGTTATTTTAGCTAAGGATGCAATTGAACTTTATGGAGCTGATACTTTAAGACTTTTCTTAATTAATGCTCCATATAGAAGTATTATTAATTTAACTGATAAAGCTATTCAAGATACAAAATCTATCTTAAACAAGGTAGATAATTGCTATAAACAATTAAATTTAGTATTAAATATGAATGATAAATATGCATATGTTAAATCTAAATTCATGGATAAATTTTTAGAATATCTTTCAAATGATATGAATATTGCAAACGGTGTTACTTACTTATTAGATATTATTAAAGCTAGTAATCAAAGCTTAAGAGCAAAAGAATTAGACTATGATTTATTGAATGAATATTTCTCGACAATTAATGATATTTGTTCAATTTTAGGTCTTCATTATAGTGTTAAAAGATTTTCTAAAGAAGAAAAAACAATGTATAATGAGTATATAGAAGCAAAATCTAATAAAGATTTTGAAAAGAGCGATATATTAAGAAAACAATTAATTGAACTTAATATTATTTAAAGAAGGAGCTTGTTTATGAATTTTTTAAATACTTTAACAGAAGCAACTGGCACAAGTGATATTTCATGGACGAATACCATCGACGGATTTATTGTTGAATGGTTTAATAAGTTAGGAATATTTGGTAATTTTGCTTTAATTGTCTTGTCTTTATTACTTGCCACTTTATTTGGCGGAATTATTGGATATCAAAGAGAAATTAATGGACATGCTGCTGGATTTAGAACACATATTCTTATTGCTTTAGGTTCAAGTGTTATTATGATTCTTTCAATTTATGGAATATCTATCGGAGGAACAAGAGATCCTATGAGATTTGCTGCAGCTGGTGTTACTGGAATTGGTTTCCTTGGTGCGGGAAGTATTATTCAAAACGGATTTAATATTAAAGGTTTAACTACAGCCGCTTCCATTTGGGTAACAATGGCAATTGGTATGGCTTGTGGAGCAGGTTATTTTGTTCTTGCTATTATTGCAACTGGAATTACAATGCTTTGTTTAAGTTCATTTGAAAAATTTGAAAAGAGAGTTTCAAAGAAAAATTCAAATATTATGGTTGTTGTTCGTTCAGATACACCTGTATTATCAACAATTATGGAAGTAAGTGAAAAGATGTCTATTACTGTTAAAGATCTTTCTTCTTCAATCGTCAATCAAAATGGTGTCTCTTATTTAAGAATCGTATTTAGAGTTGCTTGTTTAGACTCGAATAAAGTTCAACAATTTGTAAGTGAAATTGGCGATGAACTTAAACCTTTACAAATTAAAATTTTGCATTAATTTTATATATTTTTTCTAGATATATAAATATCTAGTAAAAATAATAAATAAACAGTTTTTAAAAATTTAACGTTAATTATTTAAATATTTTTGAGGTGAATATGGATATTATATTTGGTACTAACACTATTATGAGTTCTTTAAAACTAGGGAGTGTTAAAAAACTATATTTGGTAAATGGCTATAATAATGAAAAAGTATTATCTTTAGCCAAGAAAAATAACGTAAATATAGTTTATGTTCAAAAAAGCGAACTTGATAAGATGACTCATGGTGGAGTGCACCAAAATGTAGTTGGAGTTGTTAAAAACAAGGAATTACTTTCTTTTTCTAGTTTATTAAAAAGATTAGAAGGTATTAAGAATCCTCTTCTTGTAATGCTTGATGAATTAAGTGACCCTCATAACTTAGGCGCAATATTAAGAAGTGGTGATGCTTTTTCCATTAACGGAATTATTTTTAAAAGCAAAAATCAAGTCGCATTAACTGAAACTGTAGCTAAAGTTTCAACAGGTGCGATTAATTTTATTGATTGTGTTCAAGTAGTAAATTTATCTCAAACAATAAAAGAATTGAAAAAACATGGTTTTTGGGTAATTGGTTTAGATGGAAATTCCTCATCTACATTAAAAGATATTCCAGGTGATGTTCCTCTTTGTGTTGTTGTTGGTAGTGAAGGATTTGGTATATCAAGGTTAGTAAAAGAAAACTGCGATATGCTTGTAAAAATACCAATGACGGGTCATGTTGATTGTTTAAATGCTAGTGTAGCTTGTTCAATCGCTCTTTATCAAATTCGCAATCGCTAATTTTTGATAAGGATCGATTATATGGATAATGATGAAATAGTACGTGTTTTTGTTGACTCAAAAAAAGGTGATATAAATTCTCAAAAGATAATTTTGTCTTTAATGAAAGAATATTGTCACCCATTAGTGTTAGTGTTTTATCCTAATGTTAAAAAGTTAGGAATAGATTATTCTGATTTAGAAGAATTAATATTGGAAGCGTTATTTAACATTTATAAAAATGTAGATAGTAAAGATATTTATGATTTTAAAAACCTTGCTAAATTTTATTATTTAAAAGCTGTTCAAAATGAGATCAGGTATCGAACAAGAAATAGTAGGAATGTATATTCAAACATGCTTTCTTTTGATAATCCTGAACAAAATGTTGAATTAATGTTAGCTAGAGAATCTAATTACAATAGAGATGATTTACGTGATGTTGTTGGAGATGATGAAATATATAAAGACACAATTATAGAAAATAATGCTAAGTTAACTATTAAAGAAAGAGCAGTAATAATTTTATTTTTAAATGACATAACTGTAAAAGAAATATCTCAAAAATATAAGTTAACTTATCAAACTGTATATAAACATATTCGTAATGCTTTAAAGAAAATTAAAAGTTATATTGAAATTAAATATAAAGATGAATTTCATTTTCTTTAAATTTAAGGTTTAAAAATTTAAATTTTTGGCGTCTTGTATTATATGAAGCATTTATTTTTATCTTTATATTTATTGTTATCTATATTATTTAACCCTTTTAATGTTAAGAAGGTTAATGAATTTAATATTAGTTCTAATATTGAATTTGATTGTTCAAGTATAGAGTTTGCTTTTGATTCAAGTTGTTATAAAGAATCAACATTTGAAGGAAAAATTAAAATTACTAGATTAAAAGAAAGTAAAGAAAATTTTAATATAAATATTTCTATAATAAACGAAGGGTTTATTTATTCCTATTTAGATGATCCAACACTTAGTTATAGTCAATATATTAGCTTTTTAAATTATTATTTCGATTTTAAAATTGATAAATCTTATTTAATTAATAACTTTAAAATTAGAATTGACTATAGTTATTTAGATAGTTATAAAACAATTTTTATTCCTTTTAGTAGTGACTATTTAAATATTGTGGATGAAGAAAAAGTAGATATCTATTATAAAGCTAAATTAGCAAATAACACTTTATACATTTATAAAAATACCATTGATTTAACGTATATTTCTTTATTTAAAGATCAAATTTATTATGATTTTCTAAAGTTTAAATTTTTAAAAATAAAGACTCAAGATGATACTTTGGTTTTAAATAGTGTAGTACTTGGATTAGAAGATAATAGTTCAGTTTTTAAAGATGTTTCTACTTATTTATTTAGTTACGCTTTATTTCCTTTAAATTTTAAAAAAGAAGAAAATGAGTATTTTTGCTTCAATGAAAATCTCTTTTATTTAGATGAAACTTCTTTTTTATTAAAGAAAAATAGTAGTGAAAAAAATAATATTCTCACGAAAAACATTTATTTTCCTTCGAATAAATATGATGAATTTAAAGAATCATCAAGTTTTTTGATTTTAACATTTAATAATTATTTAACTATTAAATATAACTTTTTGTTAACTGTTGAAAACAATTTAAGAAGTAAGGAATTCTTTATTTTACAATCTAATGAGGCATTATTATGATTAAACTAATTTTAATTATTTCGTCTATATTTACTTCATTATCGTTTTTAATAGATTGCTCATTAGTTAATTTAGAAAAGGAAAAAATAAGTAAAAAACTATATGATTTCCCATCTTATTTAGTGAATGATTCAATTAGATATTACGAAGAAAAAGATGAGTTAAAACCTTATATTAAGCAAACAGTCTTTGAAGAGAATGTAACATCTTATTTTAATAGTTTATTGATTGATAAAGTAAAATATATTGAGTACAAATATTTTTACTATAATGATCAAAATATCGTTTTAGATACGAGTGAATATAAAACAAACGCTGAAATAACTATAGATATTAATGTATCTACTTTTTATTCATTTAAATTTTATAAGGTTATAATGGTTTCTTAATTATGGTCAATTTATTCTTTTTAGCTATAACTTTATTTATTTATATTTTTCAGGTTGTAATATTAAAAAACTACATTATTTCCTTATCATTTCCTTTAATTTTAGGTATTTCTTTGATACTGATTAATGAGTTTATAAATTTTAGACTTAAAAATAATAAAAGTGAGAATTATAAGCTATATAACTATTTATTATTTGTTGCTAATAAGATAAAAAATAACGAGTTGAATTTGATAAGCTGTGAAGAAGAATTTAATAAAAGAGATATATTAAAAGAAAAAACAGATTTTAGAATTAACAATATAGATTACTTAAAATATTTAAATACAAAAATAAATAATAAATATATAAATATGTTTATTAATGTTGTATCTAATAATAGTGAAATAGATATTTTGCTTTTTGATTTAGAAGCAGAGCTATTAAGGATAATTACTATACATTCAAATTACTTTAAAAATTTAAAAGACGAAATTTTAAAGTCGTCTTTAGTTTTTATTCTTATTGAGTTCTTTTTCTTTATTTTTATTTTAATCTTAAACAATTTAAATTTAACAATATTTAATGAAAAATATATAGTTTTAGTAATTAATGTTCCTGTAATTTTGTTTATTTTATATTTATTTAGTTATTTGTTTAGAGGCAGCAAAAATGAAAAAGTTAAAATCAACTGATTACTTCTTAGTTTTTATATTTATTTTATTTGCTCTTTTATTTTCTTTAGCTTTATTTTTAAAAAAATACATTCTTATACTTATCGTAATAATGTACTTATTGCTTTTGTTATTAGGTATTAGACTTTTAGAAAAAAATAATGAAAAAGATCAAAATAACAAGGGAATAATAGGGAATTTTTATAATTATTATAGTCAATTAAGTAGTTTTTCTATCCAAGAAATTTCTAATTTAGAAATTAATAGAAGCGATACAGAGTTTCTATCTTTGCATCAAGAATTTATCTCATCTATTAAAGATTCCAATTCAATTTTTGGATATATTAAGTTTTTAAAATATTTAGATTGTAACGAAAAAGAAATACTTAAAAATATTTTCTTAATTAATCAAAAAGAGACTAAAAATAAAAAAGAGCTCATTTTAGAGAATAAAATTAAATTGTCTTTAAAAACTAAAGAAAATAAAAAGCAATTAGGATTTACAATGGTTTTTATTGCACTTTTAGCAATACTTGTTATAACAATAGCTTTAGCAAAGGTGGTTATTGGATAATGAAAAAAGATTTTTTATGCATTATTTTTGTTTTTCTTTCTACTTATATAGGAACTTTTTATATAGATTTATATAGTTATTTTGTAAGCTATCAAAATTTATTAAGGATTGATAAAGAAGTTCAGTATTTATTTGAAAAACAAGGGTTTATTTCTAAACAATATAAAGAACAATTATATAGTGTAAATGTTGTTATATATTATGAAAAAGAAAGTTATTTTGATGGAGAAGTGGTGGAATACACCATTGAGCAGAATGCAAATTTAATTAATACATATTTATATAGCAATAACTTAAGTATTAGTGGATCTGCTGTAGTAGGAATTTTTATTGCTTAATTTTTACTCAGGTTTATTATATAATTTAATTAGTTAATTAATGGAGAATACTATGGCTAAAAGAGAAGAAATTGAAAATTTAATTAGAACTAAATTAAATATTGAAAACTTAGACTATAATGCAACATTAACAACCTATGGTTTAGATTCACTTGATGTTGTTGAATTTGTTCTTGAAATTGAAGATACCTACGGTGTCACGTTCGAAAGTGAAGAAACAAAAGACTTAAAAACAGTCGGAAATTTGGTTGATTTAATCGAAAAGAAAATTTCTAAATAAAATATTACAAACTTCGTTAATTTTTTTAAAAAAAATGTTGAAATTAATTAGTGTTGTTTGTTATACTTATTAAGCGTTGATTAGTGCTGACTTAGCTCAATGGTAGAGCAATCGGCTGTTAACCGATCGGTTGTAGGTTCGAGTCCTATAGTCAGCGCCATCACTCAAATTGGCCTATTGGAGAAGTGGCTTAACTCACATGCCTTTCACGCATGCATTCATGGGTTCGAATCCCGTATAGGTCACCATTTTGAAAGCATAGGTTTGATACAGTAGTGTCAAACCTTTTTTGTTTGGCAGAAAGGGTGATTTTCCTATCCGCCAGTTTTTTAAAGACCAGAAGTAGTGAATTATGTAACTATTATCTGGTCTTTTCTTTATTTTTGTATTTAACTTTTTAACGATTATCTAACTTTTTAACGTTTTGACAACTTTTTAACGATTTATTTATTGATTGTTGGTATATGAATAATATGGTCAAAAGTATAGATTTTTTACATATTATGTGTTATAACAATTTCATAAAAACACAAAACATATTAGGAGGTGCAATATTAATGAAAAAAATTATTAATTTATTTTCTATTTTTTTATTAATTATTATTTCTTTTATGCTTTCTGGTTGCGATATTTTAAATGGTTTATTAGGTGACAATGGTTCAAGTAATAGAGAAGAAAACTTTAATAACGAATTAGAATCATCTACAGGCAAATGGCTATTAGAAAATGATGAAGACACTTATTTTGTATTTGATGGAACTAAAGGAGTTATGACATACAGCTATGTTGAAAATGGAGTTGACAAATATAATGGTACTTATAGAGTTGTTTCTAGAGAAATAGGAAAAGATGTTGCAACACCACTAACTTTTGTTTTCACAAGAAATGATAAAGCAAAAGAAGATTGGATTGGATGTTATGTCGAAGATTTTAATAGTGATTTTACTCAGTTTACAATTATGAGTGAAGAAGAAGATCTTGGAATGATTGATGGTTCTATTCATACTTATATTTATCGAATTAGTGAATTACCTTATAAAATGGGAAGTTATATTTTAGAAGGTAATGATTACAAAGTAGAATCTGATAATTATAAATACTCTAATAAATTCTGCATTCCAAGTGGTACTTATACGTTAGAAACTGGAGAAAGATTTACTTTCTTATATACTAAACCTGTAACGAATGAATTGTTCCAATATGTAAATGGTGAAATAATTATTGAAGGAACAATTACGATAGCGGAAGATAAAAAGACAATTTATCTTTACATTGAGAATGATCCTTATAATAAAGTAACTGATGCTGATAAAGAGCGTTACGATACGACATTTGGTATTTATTATCCACCTGATTTCTATCTACGAGGTGATTTTAGCAATCCAAATAAAATTGTAATTAATGATTTATATCATCACACAGAAAGTCCAAGTGAAATTGAAGATTCAACTTGGTTGTTTGGAACATATAATAAAATTAATTAATTGGCAATAGGAATAAGGGTACAAAAACTACCTAAAAGGGTACGGACTTTTAATACAAGGGTACGGAAAAAATAAACCTTATAACGATTACTCATTAAAGGGTACGGAATTGTATTAAAATAGGTAGTGTTTGCCAAAAAGGAGATTCTAGGATAATACGTTGTATTATCCTTTTATTTTATGGATTCTCCGTTTTTTTCCGGGGTATTTCCGGGTATTTGAAAAAATACCTCTTTTTTATTAGGAAAATTGAAAATACCCTGTGAAAAATAATCGTTTTTTGTAGTGAACACATTTCTTTGGACCAAAATAATGAAGGGAAGATTTTATATGAAGTTCACAAAAGAGTTCAGGTTAAAATGGTAAAAAATACTTGAACGGAGAAATGATTCTAAAGTTTGGAGATGGATCAAAACACAATTGCTCTAAAACTGTAAGGGCATGGGTTAAGCTTTATGGAATATCATGGAGAAGAAGGCTTGAGCCATCGCTATAACAATAGGACAATCAAAGAAAAAGAATATGCTGTTAAGAGATTTCTTGTTGGAGAAAGCAAAACTGATGTTGCCGCTTCTTTAGGAATAAGTAAATCCATTTTATCTGAATGAATTAACATTATTTTAAAAAAGGAATTTCTGGTATAGAATTAAATCACTTATTGGGAAGGCCACCAAAAATGTCTAAAAACACACTAGGAAGAAAAACTCGCGCTGAATTAGAAAAAGAATATAAATTTTTAAAGACAGAGGGCGAATATTTAAAAAAATTAGATGCCTTAGTTCAAAAATGAAACGTGCTACAATCGAAGAAAAAGTAAAGATTGTTAATGTATTAAGGCACAAGTATAAATTAAGCACCTTATTGGAAATTTCAAAACTATCTAAATCAACATATTTTTTCACTCTTAACAAAGTAAACTTAGATGATAAAAACAAAGAAATTATTAATGAGATTATTGATATTTATTACTTTAATAAATCAAGATATGGTTATAGAAGAATAACTCAAGAACTTAAAAATAGATGTTTTATAGTTAACTATAAAAAGTTAAACGTATTATATCACCATTAGGTATTTTTGGTATTAAAACAAGCAATTATTGATTATATCAATTACTACAACAACGATAGAATTTCTTGCAAATTAAAAGGACTGAGTCTGAATAACTTTAGACATCAGTCCATTCAACCCCTTATAATTTAATTGAACTTGTCCAATAAAGTGGGTTCACTTCAAATTTGGGGTACCTCTCATTTTGTGCCTTATTTTTATAATTTTGGTCCTGCATTTACTAAAGCTTTTCCTGCATCATTTGTTTCATATTTTTTAAAGTTTTTAATAAATAATGAAGCAAGATTTTTAGCTTTTTCATCCCAATCAGAAGGATTTACATAGGTATCTCTTGGATCAAGAATTTTTGTATCAACTCCTTCAAGAATAGTAGGAACTTCTAAATCAAAGTATGGAATTTTCTTTGTTGGAGCTTCATTGATTTTTCCATTTAAGATGGCATCAATAATTCCACGTGTATCTTTAATTGAAATACGTTTTCCTGTACCATTCCATCCTGTATTAACTAAATAAGCTTTAGCACCACTAACTTGCATTTTTCTAACAAGTTCATGAGCATATTTTGTTGGATGAAGTTCAAGGAATGCTTGTCCAAAGCAAGCAGAGAATGTTGGAGTTGGTTCAGTAATTCCTCTTTCTGTACCAGCAAGTTTAGCTGTAAATCCACTTAAGAAATAATATTGAGTTTGTTCAGGAGTGAGGATTGAAACAGGAGGTAAAACACCAAAAGCATCAGCTGATAAGAAAATAACATCTTTAGCCATTGGAGCACTTGATATAGGTTTTACAATATTGTTAATGTGATGAATTGGATAGGAAACACGTGTATTTTCAGTAACAGATTTATCAGTAAAATCAATTTTACCATTTGCATCAACAGTAACATTTTCTAAAAGAGCATCACGTCTAATAGCGTTATAAATATCTGGTTCAGATTCTTTATCAAGGTTAATAACTTTAGCATAGCATCCACCTTCAAAATTAAAGACGCCATTATCATCCCAACCATGTTCATCATCACCAATTAATAATCTTTTTGGATCTGTAGATAATGTAGTTTTTCCTGTTCCTGATAAACCAAAGAAGATAGCAGTATTTTTACCTTCTAAATCGGTATTAGCTGAACAGTGCATACTAGCAATTCCTTTTAATGGAAGGTAGTAGTTCATCATTGAGAAGATACCTTTTTTCATTTCGCCACCATACCAAGTATTGATGATGACTTGTTCTCTACTTGTAATATTGAAAATTACAGCGGTTTCAGAATTTAATCCTAATTCTTTATAGTTTTCAACTTTAGCTTTACTTGCATTATATACAACAAAATCTGGAACGAAGTTTTCTAATTCGTCTTCAGTTGGTCTAATGAACATGTTTTTAATAAAGTGAGCTTGCCATGCAACTTCAACAATAAATCTAACAGCCATTCTTGTATCTTTATTTGCACCAGCAAATCCATCAACTACAAATAATCTCTTATTTGATAATTCTTTTGTAGCAATCTTTTTACATTCTTCCCAAGCATGAATAGAAGCTTTATGGTTATCATTCTTGTATTCATCGCTTGTCCACCAAATAGTATCTTTGCTATTTTCATCTTCAACAATAAATTTATCCTTAGGTGAACGTCCTGTGTAAACACCAGTCATTACGTTAACTGCACCAAGTTCAGTTTCTTGACCCTTTTCAAATCCTTCAAGGGTAGAAGAAGTTTCTTCTTCAAATAATAATTCGTAACTTGGATTGTAGACAATTTCTTTTACATTTGTAATTCCACGTTCTTCTAAGAACTTTGTTAATTCTATTTTTTTCATTAAAGTTTGTGCCTCCATTGATATAAAAATTTTTAATAAAATTAAAATTTCATAATCGATTAAATGTTATCAATTAATATAACGAAATTCAACTTAAACACATTGTGATTTAATGTATAAACAATTTAATATCAAAATATTTCATGATATAATAAGTTTGATTTTGGGATTTTTTCTATAAGTGCAAAAAATCACAAAAATTAATGATTTAAATCATTAATATTATTTAGAAAAAGGAGTAAAAGATGGGAGTTAAAATTGTTGAAACAGCTTTAAGAGATGGCCATCAATCACTTTTTGCAACACGTATGACTACTGAAGAAGTTTTACTTGCTTTAAAGGAACTTGATAAAGTAGGTTATCATGCTTTAGAAGTATGGGGTGGAGCAACTTTTGATGCTTGTTTAAGATTTTTAAATGAAGATCCATGGGAGAGACTTAGAAAAATTAAAAAGGTTTGTAAACATACAAAGTTACAAATGTTATTCCGTGGACAAAACATTTTAGGATATCGTCATTATGCTGATGATGTAGTTGAAAAGTTTGTTAAATTATCAATTAAAAATGGTATTGACATTATTCGTGTATTTGATGCTTTAAATGATATTAGAAATTTAGAATGTGCAGTTAAAGCTACAAAGAAATATGGTGGGGAATGTCAAATTGCTTTAAGTTATACAACTAGTCCAGTTCATACAATTGAATATTATGTTAATTTAGCTAAACAAGTTGAAGCTTTAGGTGCTGATTCACTTTGTATTAAGGATATGGCTGGTGTTTTACTTCCTGAAACTGCTTATCAATTAATTAAAGCAATAAAAGAAAATACTAAATTACCAGTTGAATTACATTCACATTGTACTGGTGGATTAATGGAAATGACATATATGAGAGCCATTCAAGCTGGTGTTGATATTATTGATACAGCTCTTTCACCTTTAAGTGGAGGAACATCTCAACCTTGTACCGAATCAATTAATTATGCTTTAGAAGGTACAGAATATGATCCAAAACTTAATAAAGAAATGCTTGAATTAGCTGCTATAAAATTAGCTCCTGTTAGACAAAAATATTTAAATAATGGTTTACTTAATCCAAAAGTTCTTGGATGCAATCCAAATATTCTTAAATACCAAGTTCCTGGAGGAATGTTATCTAACTTAATTTCTCAATTAACTCAACAAGGTGCTTTAGATAAATTAGATGAAGTTTTAGCTGAAGTTCCTAATGTTAGAAAAGATTTAGGTTATCCACCTCTTGTCACTCCATTAAGTCAAATGGTAGGAACTCAAGCCGTATTAAATGTCTTAAATAAAGAAAGATATAAGATGGTTCCTAAAGAAATTAATGACTATTTGCATGGAAAATATGGACAAGCTCCTGCTATTGTCAATGAAGAAGTTAGACATAAGATTATTGGAAATGATGAAGTTATTACTTATCGTCCAGCTGATGATTTAAAACCTGAATTTAAATCTTTAAAAGAACAATATAAAGGAATTGCTAAATCTGATGAAGATGTATTAAGTATTGCTTTATTCCAAGACATTGCAATTAAGTTTCTTAAAAGAAGAAATGAAGATTTAAAACCAACAGTTATTAAATTAGAGGCTTAGTTATGATTTTAGATAATTATTTAGAAAACCTTGGTTACGATAACTATTGGATGGCATTATTAATTTCATTATTTGCAATCTTAGTTGTTTTTGGAATATTAACTCTTATTATTGGTGCATGTTCATTAATATTTAAAGCTATAAATAGCGTAGATAAGAAAATGAACATTCTTCCAAAAGAAGAAAACAAAATACTAGAAACTGATAAAGATGCTGTTGTTGCTTCGATTGTAGCAACTATTGAATTTAATAAAGAAACCGGAAAAGATGCTAAGTTAGTTAGTATTAAAAGGATTGATTAAGGAGATAAACTTATGAAGATTTATAAAATTAAAGTTAATGGAAAAACATATCGTGTTGAACTTGAATCAATTGAAGAAGTAAGTTCTGAACCAATTAAAGAAGTTGGTGAAGTTAAAAAGAGTGAACCTGTTGTTTCAACTTCTTCAACTGGAGGAACTCCAGTATTAGCTCCAATTCAAGGAAACGTTCTTGATGTTAAAGTTAGTGTTGGAAAGCAAGTTAAAAAAGGTGACTGCTTATTAATCATTGAAGCTATGAAACTTGAAAATGAAGTACTTGCTCCAGTTGATGGTGTAGTTAGTGAAATTATTGTTACAAAAGGTAAAACCGTTACTAATAAAGAATTGTTACTTACAATAAAATAATAGGTAAAACATATGAATTTTGATTTCGTTATTGATTTTTTCAAAAATCTTTGGGAAAGCACAGGTATTCGTCAATTCTTCGTTGAAGGAGGATGGCAAAACCTTGTAATGATTCTTATTTCCTTTGTTTTACTTTTTTTAGCAATCAAAAAGAAATTTGAACCTTATCTTTTAGTCCCAATTGCTTTTGGAATGTTGCTCGTTAATTTACCTGGAGTTAAAGAAGTTATATTTAAAAAGACAATTGTAAGTACAACAGATCCAGTTAGTGGTGTAGTAAGTGAATCGTATAAGTATGAAGGTTTGCTTGGTTACTTATATTATGGAATTAAATATGAAATTTACCCATGTTTAATATTCCTTTGTATTGGTGCTACTACTGATTTTGGACCATTAATTGCAAATAAAAAGACTATGCTTTTAGGAGCTGCTGCTCAAATTGGTGTCTTTATTACTTTCTTAGGAGCTTTAGCTTTAGGATTTAATGGTTTAGAAGCTGCTGCTATTGGTATTATTGGAGGAGCTGATGGACCAACTGCTATTCTTGTTACTACAAAACTTGCTCCAGAATTATTAGCTCCTATCTCAGTTGCTGCATATTCTTATATGGCTCTTGTTCCAATTATTCAACCTCCAATTATGAAGTTATTAACTACTAAAAAGGAAAGATCTATTAAGATGGAACAATTAAGGCCTGTTTCAAAAAGAGAAAAGATTTTATTCCCAATTATCGTTGCTACAATTACAATTTTGATTGTTCCTTCATGTGCTCCTTTAATTGGATGCTTAATGCTTGGAAATTTAATTAAAGAAAGTGGTGTAGTTCCAAAAATTACAGATGCATTAGCTAATTCATTAATGTATATTGTCACTGTCTTAATTGGACTTTGTGTTGGAGCTACTGCTACAGGAGAAACCTTCCTTAGCCTTCAAACATTAGAAATTTTTGCTTTAGGTATTGTTGCTTTCTCAGTTGCTACTGCATTTGGTGTATTAGCTGGAAAAGTAATGTGTGTTGCAACAAAAGGAAAGGTAAATCCTCTTATTGGTGCAGCTGGTGTTAGTGCTGTTCCAATGGCTGCTCGTGTTGTACATAAAGTTGGTAGAGATGAAGATCCATCTAATTTCTTATTAATGCATGCAATGGGACCAAACGTTGCTGGTGTTATTGGTAGTGCTGTTGCTGCTGGTATCTTCTTGATGCTTGCTGGAATTATGTAATGGAGAAATTCGATTTAATATTATTAGATAGTGTTGATTCTACTAATAGCTATCTTAAGAGAAATTATGAAAAACTACATGATTTAACGGTTGTTTTTTCATCATTTCAAACTGAAGGCCATGGTAGAATGAATAGAAAATTTTATTCAAAAAAAGGAGAGAACCTCCTTTTTTCTATTCTTATAAAGGATAAAAAACTATTAGAAAAATTTGATTCATTATCATTAATGAGTGGATGTTATATTTTTAAAGTACTATCTAAATATGTAAATAATGTAAAAATCAAGTGGCCAAATGATGTTTATATTAATGATAAGAAGTGCGTAGGAATTTTACTTGAAGGCATTTCTTATTCAAGTTTAGAAGCTATTGTTTTAGGAATAGGAATTAATGTAAATACTATTGATTTTGATGAAGAAATTAAAAACATTGCTACATCTTTAAAAATAGAAACTAATATAGAATTTGATTTAAATATTTTAAGGAATGAAGTATTAGCTTCTTTAAAAGAGATGGTAAATGATGCATTAATTGATAAAAAAGATTATTTAAAAATACTAAGAAATAACAATTATTTAAAAGATAAAGAAGTATTAGCATCAATTTATAACAACATTGAAAAAGTAAAAGTTATTGATATTGCTGATGATAATTCTTTAGTTGTTTTATTTAATAATAAGAAATATTATTTAAAAGAAGGTGAAGTAATAAATACAAAAATATAAGGGAAATCATATAGTTTTTAAAAAAATTATTATGTTTATCTTTATATAAATTATTAAATATAATATTACTTTTATTTTAGATATAATTAAGATAGATAATAAAAATCTATCTTTTTTTATTTTTTAAAATATTTTTAAGAATTTTTTCGTTATATTTAGTGAAGAGGGTAAAAATGAATAGTGATGTAGCTATTATGAAAGGTTTAAAAAACAAGTCAGAAGCTTCATTTAGAAAGCTTTATGACAAGTATTTTCGTTTAGTCTATTATCAAGCATATTTAATCCTTCATTCAAAAGAAGATTCAGAAGATGTTAGTCAAGATGTATTTATTAAGTTCTATAATAAAGTTGATGAACTTCCTAATGATTTAAACATTAAAAGTTACATCGCATTGATGGCTAAAAATACAGCTATCGATCAATATCGAAAGAATCAAAAAGAAAGCGTTACTTTAGATCCTGAAGAGATAGGAAATGAAGATGATTCTTCAACATTACTTGATTCATTTAATGGAATATTAGAAAAAGATGAATCGATTATTCTAACATTAAGGTTAAATTTCAATTATTCGTTTAAAGAAATAGCCTTAGATTTGAATCAAACTATCAATGTTGTTCAAGCAAAGTACTATAAAGGGATTAAAAAGATTAAAGAATTTTATTTCAAGAGGTAAAGTATGAATAAGAAGAAATACGTAGAAGAAATAAATAAAGAAATTGATAAAAATAAAAATTATCAATCTATTAGTTCAAAATTAAATTTTAAAGAAGAAAATAAAAAAGGAGTATTTTATATGAAAAACAAAAAATTAATTGCTGGTCTTTGTGGTGGATGCGCTGCTGCTGTTGTAGTTGCTGGTGTTGGTATTGGAGTTGTTTATGGTTTAGATTCAAAGAAAGAAGGAACACCTACAAGCTTAGTTAAAATGAGTGTTAATCCAGAATTAACAATGGTTTTAGATGAAAATAATACAGTTTTATCTATTAGTGGAGATAATGACGAAGGTAAAATGATTATTGCTGATGAAGAAATCGTTGGTAAAGATGTTGATGAAGCTATTGAATATATTATTAAACTTGAAAATGAGACTGGTTATTTAGTTAGTGGAGAATTTGTTAGTGAACCAAACAAAATCACCATTCAAATTAGTGTAAATGATGAAAATATTAAAAACACTTTAACAAACGTAATCAATGAAGCAATTACTACAACTTGTGATAAGTTACATATCGAAGAAACAATTTCATGGGCTAAAGATTTTACACGTCAAAATTTAGTTGATTTAGCTTTAAAAGTTGATCCAACATTGACAGAAGAAGATGCTGCTAAATTAACAAATGAACAGTTGCTTGATATTATTAAACTTTATCAAATTGAAACAGCTTCAATTTATACTTGTGAAATTGAAGAATTATATAATCAAGTTAAAGGTTATGAAATTCAATTTGCTGAAACTGAATTTGTTAAAGATGCAGTTAGTTCATTAGGTGGACTTTATGATTTAATTGCTAACACTTTACAATCATCAATCATCACACTACAAAATAAAATTGATAGTATTAACAACTTTAGATATGCTACATTTGTTGATCCAACAAGCGATTATCAAGTTCAAATGGATGAATTAAAAGCTAAAAAGGAAGAAGTTATTGCTGTAAGAAATGAAGTTGCTAATACTGAGGAAAGTGCTTTAAGAGACCAAAAATTATTAATTCTTGATGCCAAAATTGCAGCTTATGAATCTTGTTACCAAGCTTTAGAATCAATTAAAGCTTCTTGTTTAGCAAATCTTGATAGCTATGCCGCTTCTCTTCAATCAGCAATTGATTCAATTAATGATATTATCGTTTCTTTACCTACTAAAGATGAAGTTGAAGCTACTTTACAATCAAAAGCTTCAGAGTTAGATGCAAAATTAAATGAAGTAAAGACAAGTTTCTTCAACGAATTTGAAAAAGAATATAAAGATGATATCGTAGAAGCCAAAAATAAAGCTATTGAATATAAAGAATCACTTAAACAAAAAGTAAGTGAAGCTAGAATGTAATTAAATTATTCTTCTCTTAAAAAAGGAATGCTAGTAATGCATTCCTTTTTGATTATTCTTCTTTGTTATCTTTTTTAGAAATAGTTTCATTAACAAAACTAGCAATTAGTTCAATTAAATCTTCTTTTTCGTATTCATTTAGAATATTTTTAATTCTTTCTAAACAAGTATCTTTTTCTTTAATATCAAGTAAGTAGTCGACACTTACATTAAATAATCTAGCTATTTCTATTAATTTTTGAACTGGAGGATAACTAATATCGTTTTCCCAATTCAATATAGTTTGACCAGATACTAAAAGCATTTTGCCAAGTTGTTGTTGAGTTAAATTTCTTTCTATTCTTAATTCTTTTAATCTTTTCATAATTATTATTTCTATAAATTAAAATATATTTTGATTGTTTTGTTAAAAAATCAAATATTTCTTATATTTTTTGCTCATTATTCAAGAATTTCTTTTAGTCAAATCAAGAATATTTATAGTTTGAGTTTTTATTATTTATTAAAATGGTTTAATGTTATAAAATTTTAAAAGAAAGCGAGGTAGTATGAAAAATTTCTTTAAAAAAACTAGTATTTCACAAATTGGTACTATAGCTTGTGTTGGTTTATGTTTAATTATTTTAGTAGATACAATTTTTACATTAATAAAAGGATATATTGTAAGTAAAGATACAATAAATACTTTAATTTTGCCTGCTTTTAGTAGCTTGATTAATGTAGTTTTTTATTTCATTATTAGTGGATATTTCACTAAGTCTAAGAAACAATTTGGCTTTGCTTATAATGCAATGATCATTCTTTTATTAAGTGATTATGTTATTCCTTTTATTTTTAACTTCTTTGATGGATTACTTTTTGATCCATTAAATTTAGCTTCATTTATTATTGGATCAGTATTTTCTTTAGGAATTGGTATTGCCTATTTCATTATCATGTTAATGGATAATAAATTTGGTGGTACTAAAAAAGGATTAAACATTGCTTTAATTGTATTAGGTTCAATTTTATTTGGTTTAGCTTTAGTTAGTAGTGTTTTAGATATAGTAATTTTATCATTTAGTTTTACTAGTGATATATTGAATAATATTCAAATCATCATTAGTATTGTATTCTCTTTCTTTTCATTTTTAGCAACATCATTATATTTCTTCTTCCCATTATATTTAAGAAGATATAGAAAATTAGGTTACTAATTAACAAACATCAAATAAATAATCATTATCTTCAATATCTATAATATTTTTGATAGGTAAAGAAAAATCTTTAAAATAGATAATTTTCTTGTAATTATCTATTTTTTTTATTTTTCCAGAATAATTATAGATATAACCATCAAAGTATAGTTTAAAGTTATATGTTTCTTCTTTATTGTATGTTCTTAAAATTCGATCTATTTTACTGGCATTTTCACTCGATATTAAAGGTTTTGAGATTTTTCTTTTCTCATAAAGCATTTTTTCTAGTTCGCTACTTTGTTCGACTAGACTAGAAAAAGGTAAATATTTTTTCATTCCTCTATCGTTTGGCATATTAAGATTATATGAAATTTTAATGTTGGTTTATATGAAAAAAGAAAGAAAATAATTTCATATTTTTTACAATATTAAGTAGCAAAAATAAATATTTACATATTCAAAAATTTGATACAATATTATCGTTAGGAGAATTTTTATGGGTAGATTAGAAAATAAAGTTATTATTGTTACCGGTTCTACAAGTGGAATTGGAATTGGTATTGCTAAACTTTGTGCTAAAGAAGGCGCTAAAGTTATTGTTTCAGGAAGAAGAGAAGAAAAAGGACAAATTGTTGTTGATGCAATTTTAAAAGAAGGCGGTGAAGCTTCATTCCATTTCTTTGATATTACAAAGCTTGAAACAATTGAATCTTTAATTAAAGATACATATGAAAAATATGGTCACATTGATGTTTTAATTAACAATGCTGCTAATGTTGCTTTAAAAGATGGTAGAGTTGATGAATTGACTGTCGAAATGTGGGATGCAATTTTTGAAAGCGATATGAGAGGAACTTTCTATGCTACAAAAACAGTTCTTCCATATTTAGAAAAGAATGAAAAAGGTGGATCAATTATTAATATTGGTTCTATGGCTTCAACAAATGGAGATTTATCTTCAACAGCTTATGCTTGTGCTAAAGCAGGTGTTGATATGTTAACTCTTTCAACAGCTCTTCAATATGGTAAAAAGAACATTAGATGTAACTGTATTAGACCAGGACTCATTGTAACTCCTGAAAACGACGCTCATGTTCCAGAGTTTTTAAAGAACATCTTCTTAGATAACATCATGGTTAATAGATATGGATGTCCAGAAGATATTGGCAATTTAGCTGTTTTCTTTGCAAGCGATGAGAGCGAATATGTTAGTGGACAAATTATTAACGTCGATGGCGGTATGAATTCACATGTTCCTACAGTTGCTCAAATGAGAGCTTTAAATAAGAGAACTTGGTAATTTATCTAAAATCTTGAACTTAAATAGGTAGTTATCTACCTATTTTTAATTTAATAAAATAATTTTAGCACTCACCTATTGCAAGTGCTAAAATTAAGTACTATAATTATTTTAGTTCGAAATTGGAGGTATTTAATCATGAAAGAAACAAAAGAATTTCAAACTGAAAGTAAACAATTATTAAACTTGATGATTAATTCTATTTATACCAATAAAGAAATATTTTTAAGAGAATTAATCTCAAATGCTAGTGATGCTATTGATAAATATAAATATTTGCAATTAACTAGCGAAGGAAAATTAGCTGTTAAAGATTATGAAATTTATCTTAAAGTAGATAAAGGTAATAGAACATTAACTATTAAAGATAATGGAATTGGTATGAGCCATGACGATTTAGTTAATAGTTTAGGAACTATCGCTTCAAGTGGAAGTAAAGAATTTTTAAAGAAATATAAAGAAGCTAAAGATAGTGAAGATCTTAATATTATCGGTCAATTTGGTGTAGGCTTTTATAGTGCTTTTATGGTTGCTGATAAAATTGAAGTTTTAACTAAAACTGTTGATGATAAAGCTTATAAATTTTCTAGTGATGGAGTAAAAGAATATACTATTGAAGAAGATAATAAAGAAGACACAGGAACAGAAATTAAATTATTCTTAAAAGAAGATAAAGAAGATGAAGATTATTCAAAATTTTTAGAATATTACACATTAGAAGACTTAGTTAAAAGATATAGCGACTATATTAGATATCCAATTAAATTAGATGAAGTAACAAAAACTCCTAAAAAGGATGAAAAAGGTGAAGAAATCAAAGATGAATTTGATGAAGTAGTTGAAACTAAAACTTTAAATTCGATGATTCCTCTTTGGAAAAAGAATAAAAAAGATGTTACAGATGAAGAAATGGAGAAATTTTATAAAGATAAGTTCTCTGATTATGAAAAACCATTTACATCTTTATTCTTAAATGTTGATGGAATAGTTAAATATAATGCTTTAATTTTTATTCCAAGTCATGCTCCATACAATTTATATAGTGAAAACTATGAAAAAGGTTTGGATTTGTATTCAAAAGGTATATTTGTTAAAGAAAAATGTAAGGAATTAGTACCTGATTATCTTAAATTTGTTAAAGGTTTAGTAGATAGTGATGATTTCGATTTAAATATTTCTAGAGAAATGCTTCAATCTTCTCCGTTACTTAGAAGAATTGAAGACAATATTGAAAAGAAGATATTAGATAAGTTAAAAGAAATTAAAAATAATGATTATGATAAATATTTAGAATTCTTTAAAACTTTTGGAGATCACTTTAAATATGCTATTTATCAAACTTATGGAGCTAAAAAAGAACAATTACAAGATTTATTAGTATTTAATGCTCTTCATAATGAAAAACCAATCTCTTTTAAAGATTATGTTTCTAACATGAAAGAAGATCAAAAGTATATTTATTATGCAAGTGGAAAATCTCTTGATTATATAAAGATGCTTCCTCAAATTGAAAAGTATAAAAAAGATGGTATTGAAGTTCTTCTTCTTGATAAGAAAATTGATGAATTTGCCATTATGATGATGGGTGATTACGATAAAAAAGAATTTAAGAATATAGCTTCAGAAGAAAGTAATGAATTAAGTAAAGAAGAAAAAGATAATCTTGATATATTAATTGCTGAAAATAAACGTATTTTAGATGATATTAAAGAAGGATTAAATGGTAAAGTTGATGAAGTTACATTCTCTTCTAAGTTAGTTGATTCTCCTGTTTGTATTACTACTAAAAACGGATTAAGTTTAAATATGGAAAATACTTTAAATGAAGAAGCAAGAGAAAACAACTTTACAGATGATGTTAAAGCGACAAAAGTACTTGAAATTAACCCAAATCATGAATTATTTAAAGCATTTGATGCAATTAAAGATAATGATGAAGAAATTAAATTATATGGCTCAATTTTATATGATGAAGCTTTGATGCTTGAAGGATATGAAGTTGAAGATAAGAAAGAATTTATCACTAAACTTAATAAATTGATGCTTAAATCACTTAAATAATTTGAAGGCTCTTAAGAGCCTTTTTTCTTTGTATTATAACTTTATTAATTTTATAAAGTAGTCTTTAAAATGATGAGAAAAATTTGTAAAATAATTTAGGTTAAGAGGAAACGAAATATGGAAAAGAAACCGATGAAATTTATTTTTGTTACGGGCGGAGTTGTGTCTAGCCTTGGAAAAGGAATTAGTGCTGCAAGCATTGGAAGATTATTAAAAAGAAGAGGTTTAAATATCTTCTCTATGAAATTAGATCCATATTTAAATGTTGATCCAGGTACAATGTCTCCTTATCAACATGGTGAAGTTTTTGTAACTCAAGATGGAGCTGAAACAGATCTTGATTTAGGACATTATGAAAGAATTATTAATACCTCTTTAACCAAAGAAAGTAGTGTTACAAGCGGAAAAGTATATTCAACAGTCATCGAAAAAGAAAGAAGAGGAGCTTATTTAGGAGCTACTGTTCAAATTATTCCTCATATTACTAATGAAATTAAGAAAAGATTAATCGATGGATTTAACGCAAAAGGTGATACAGATGTTTGTATTGTTGAAATTGGTGGAACTGTTGGTGATATTGAATCTCTTCCATTTTTAGAAGCAATTAGACAAATGAGAAGGGAATTAGGTTATGAAAATACTTTCTTTGTTCATAACACTTTAGTTCCTTACTTAAAAACTACTGGTGAAATTAAAACCAAACCAACTCAACATAGTGTTAAAGAAATTACCGGTTTAGGAATTCAACCAGATGCTTTACTTCTTAGAAGTGAAGTTAAAGTAGATAAAAAGAGTAGACAAAAAGTAGCTTTATTCTGTAACGTTTCAGATGAAGCTGTTATTAGTGTTGAAGATGTAGATATTATTTACGAAGTAGCTTTAAATTTACAAAAACAACATTTAGATGATTTAATTGTTAATCATTTAAGATTGAATTGTAATGAAAAAGCTAATATGGATGATTGGATTTCTTTAATTAGAAAAATTAAAAATATCAAAAAAGAAGTTACAATTGGCTTAGTTGGAAAATATGTTTCTTTACATGATGCTTATATTTCAGTTTATGAATCATTAAAATTTGCTGGATATAAATTCGATACTAAAATTAACGTTAAATGGATAAATAGTGAAAATTTAACTTTAGAAAATTACAAAGAAGAATTAGGCGGCTGTAAGGGCATTGTTGTTCCAGGAGGTTTTGGAGTTAGAGGAACTGATGGAAAGATTTTAGCTGCTAAATATTGTAGAGAAAACAATGTTCCTTATTTAGGATTATGCTTAGGAATGCAAATAGCTTTAATTGAATTTGCTAACAATTGTTTGCATTTAGAAAAAGCTAATTCAACAGAATTTGATAGTGAAACACCATATAAAATCATCGATTACCTTCCAGATCAATATAAAGGAATCAAGATGGGTGGAACAATGAGACTTGGAAATTATGAATGTAAATTATTAAGTGGAACTAAAACTTATTCTTTATATAATTCACCATTAATTGTTGAAAGACATCGTCATAGATATGAATTTAATAATGAATATAAAGCATTATTTGAAGAAAATGGAGTTATATTCAGTGGAATAAATCCTCAAACTAATCTTTGTGAGATTATTGAACTTAAAGATCATCCTTTCTTTATTGCATGTCAATTCCATCCTGAATTTAAATCAAGACCACTTGAACCACATCCATTATTTGTTGGTTTAGTTGAGGCTAGTATTAAGCATGAATAAAAATTATAAACAAAATTTAAAAACTAGAAATATTAAAGAAAACACTACAAAAACAAAGTATTTAGAAAAAAATAATAAGGAATACGTAGTAAAACACGACTCTACATTATTAGAATATTTGATTTCTGATTTACATTTTTCTAGAAACAATGCAAAAGGTTTATTATCTCATCATGTTATAGCAATTAATGGAGCTCCTACTTCACAATTTGATTTTCCATTAGTTAAAGATGATGTTTTAATTGTTGCTTCTCATCCTATAAAAAGCAAAAAACGTAGTGATTTACCAATTATTTTTGAAGATGAATATATTATAGCCATTGATAAACCATATGGTTTACTTTCTGTTGCAAGCGATAAAGAGAAAAATTCTACAGCTTATAGAATGGTAAGTGATTACTTAAAAGAAAAAGATAGAAAATCTAGAATTTATGTTGTTCATAGACTTGATAAGGAAACAAGTGGAGTTTTAATTTTTGCAAAAAATGAAAAGATTAAAGATATGTTTCAAGATTCATGGAATGAACTTGTTACAAAAAGAGGATATTATGCTGTTGTTGAAGGTGTAATGGAAAAGAAAAGTGATCGAATTACTAATTATTTAAGAATGAATAATTTAAATTTGATGTATGTAACTAAACCTTCAAAAGATAGTTATAAATGCATCACTGAATATAGTGTTATTAAAGAAAACGAGAAGAATTCTTTGTTAGATGTTAATATTTTAACTGGAAGAAAAAATCAAATTAGAGTTACTTTAGGAAGCTTAAATCACTATGTTTTAGGTGATGATAAATATGGAGAACCACCTAATCCAATTAATAGATTATGTCTTCATGCTTATGAATTAGATATTAAAAATCCTATTACTAATAAGACCTATATTTTAAAATCTAAGATACCAAATATTTTTTATGAATTGGTAAAGAAATAGATTATAATTAAAATATGGCTAAGGGATTTTTTAAGAAAATTTTAGAGACATTTCTTTCTATAATTCCAATGGTTGTTATTATTACCATTATTTTTTTAATTAGTTATTTTGTTCCTTCATTTGGAGGAATTTTGAATAATGATAAAGTACCTTTTATTAGTTTAAATTCATATATTCCATTTTTGATTTGTAGCTTAACTTTAGTTGTTGGTTCAAGTTTATTTCAACTTGGTGCTGATAATGCTTTAAGTAAGGTTGGTCAAGAGATAGGTTCTCATTTAACTAAGAAAAAGAACATTGTTTTATTAGTTGTTTTAACAATTGCTTTAGGTTTGTTAATAACTTTTGCTGAACCTGATTTAACTGTATTTAGCGATATCATCGGAAAACAAATTGATACAACTTTGGGAACTTGGATTGTTAAACTTGCTGCTGGAATTGGTGTAGGTATCTTTTTAGCAATAGGAATTGTTAGAATTATTTTTCAAAAATCATTTAAGATTATTATTTTAATATCGTATGGGTTGATATTTGCTTTAGGTTGCTTATTTGGACCTGTAGCAGGAGATGCTTTCCTTTCAATAAGTTTTGATACAAGTGCTGTTACAACAGGTCCAGCTACTGTTCCTTTTGTTATTGCTTTTGGAGCAAGTGTAGCTAGTGCTAGAGGTGGTAAAGATTCATCTTCAGACTCATTTGGTTTAAGTGGACTTATGTCTTTAGGACCAGTAATTAGTATGTTAATCCTTTGTTTATTTAAACAACCAGAAAGCAATATTTTAGCAATAGAAGTTCATAATTGGTATGAACAAATTGTTCAAGATAATATCTTTATTGAAATGATTTTTGAGGTACTTTTAGGTGTAGGTCCTTTATTTATTTTCTTTATTATTTATAATTTTATTTTCTTAAAATTAAAAAAAGAGAAACTTATTAATATTTTAATTGGATTTGGACTTACTGCAATTGGTTTATATATTTTCTTACTTAGTGCATCTATCGGATTTAAGGGATTAGCTGAAGAATTAGGTAGAAATATTGCTTCTAATCCAAGTTATTATTATTTATTTATTATAATTGGATTGCTAACTGGAATAATTATTGTTTTAGGTGAACCTTCAATTCAAATATTAACTTCTCAAGTTGAAGAAATAAGTGCTGGTATAATAAAAAAGAAAACAATGATTATTACCTTAGCAATTGGTGTAGGTTTAGCTATTACTTTAGAATTAGCTCGTAATGTATTCTTTAATGGATTTTCAAGTTTTTACTTATTTATTCCTTTATATTTATTAAGTATTTTCTTAATGTTATTTGTTCCTGATATTTATGCTTCAATTGCTTTTGATAGTGGAGGAATAGCTTCAGGAACAATTTCAGTATGTTTTGTTCTTCCTTTTGTAATTGGAATGAGTAAAGAAATTAATCATGTTTCTAATTCATTTGGAATTATTGGAATGGTAAGTTGTATGCCAATTTTATGTATTGAAATGTTAGGTATTTCAAGTAAAATTCAATCTAATATTATTCAAAAGAGAGCAAGAAAGAGCTTTGTTGGTTACGAGGATGCTCAAATTATTCACTTTATGGAGTTAGAATATGAGGATAAGTAAAAAAATAAAAGAAAAGGGTAATAAAAAAAGTGTAGAAAGCAAGCCTTCTTTTGAAAGCGAAAATAAAATTGAAAGATTAAAATTGCTTGTTATTATTGTTAATCGTAATCAAGGTCAATTTTTTGTATCAAGATTTTTAGAAAATGATATTAGTGCAGTTTTTGAAGTATATGGAAAAGGAACTGCTCCAAAAGAAATATATGAACTTGTTGGACTAAATGATTCTAAAAAAGATTTAGTATTAGGAATTATTAAAGAATCAGATTTAGATAAATATATGAAAATCATTAATGAAAGATTTTCATTTAGCCCTACATCAAAAGGAGTAGCATTTACTATTAAAATTAGTTCTATGGCTGGTGTAATTATGTATAAGTTCTTAACTAATAATAAGGAGAGGATTAAAAATGGGAAATAAAGGTGAATTAATTGTAGCGATTATTAATAGAGGATATAGCGATTTAGTAATGGAAGCAGCTAAAAAAGCTGGAGCTAGAGGTGGAACAATTTTTAATGCTCATGGAACTGGAAATAAAGAAATTGAAGAATATTTTGGTGTTCCTATTCAACCTGAAAAAGAGATGGTTTTTATAATTGTCGATAAATCAATTAAAGATAATGTTTTGTTGAATATTTATAAAGATGCAGGATTAGAAACAAAAGGTCAAGGAATTGTTTTTTCTCTTCCTGTTGATGATATGGTTGGTGTTACTTTAAATGAAGAAGAAACTAAATAGAATAGTAAATCTTCTTAACTATATTTTTATTAATATTAAATAATAAACTTACTGCTAAAATGGCATCTTTAGGTGTCATTTTATTTTCGATTAATAATTTTAATTTATCTTTTATTTGTTCTAAAGATATTGTTTCTTCGTCACTAAAATTACCTTCAACAATTAAAACAATTTCTCCAATAATCTCTCTTTTTGATTCTAAAATTTCTTCTAATGAAATTCTAATAAATTCTTCATGAATCTTAGTTAATTCTCTAGCAATACAAATATTTCTATTTCCAAAAACATTAAATAAATCATTCAAAGTATCATAAATTCTATGAGGAGCCTCGTAAAAAACTATAGTATTTCCCACCTCTTTTAATTGTTCTAACTCTTTTATTCTTTCACTTTGTTTAGATTTTAAAAATCCATAAAATAAGAATTTGGAAGGATCAATTCCACTTCCAACAAGAGCATTCAAAAATGCATTTGGTCCTGATAAAGGAACAATTTTTATATCGTATTTTAAGCATTCTTTTACTAAATTATATCCAGGATCACTAATACAAGGATAACCAGCATCAGATAAATAACCTACTGTTTTCCCACTTAAAATTTCATTTACTATATTAATTGAGGCTTCAATTTCGTTATGTTCATGACATGAAATTGTTTTCTTTTTTATATTTAATAGATTAAGTAATTTATTTGTATTTCTTGTATCTTCACAAGCTAAAAAATCACAAATAGAAATAGTTTCTAATACACGTGGAGAAACTTCTTTTAAATTTCCAATTGGAGAAGGTATTAAATATAATGATCCAATCATGATACTTTCTTTAACTTTTTAAAGTCCTCTAATGCAATGTATTCAACATCTTCTTTAGTTTCAATTCTAATTACTTTAGAAATAATATTAAAAGATGTAACTTTATAAATTTCGTTATTATATTTAACTGTTGAATTAATAGCAGGGAAAGCTTTTTTAGCTTCAGTATAAGCATCATCTTCAAATTTTAAACAGCACATTAATTTTCCACATTGACCGCTAAGTTTAGGAATATTAATAGTTAACATTTGGTTTTTAGCTTTACTTAAAGATACTCCTTCAAATTCTTTTAAGAAAGTAGTGCAGCAAAGTGGAAGTCCACAAACACCAATACCACCAATTATTTGAGCTCTTTCTCTAACATTTACTTGTTTAAGTTCAATTCTACAATGTAAAGCACCAGCTAAAAGCTTTAATAAATTTCTAAAATCAACTCTATCTTGAGCAATATAAGTAAATAAAATTTTAGTTTTATCTAAAGTATATGAAGCGTCAATTAAATCCATATTTAATTTTTCTTGTTGAGCATATTTATTAAATATATTTTTAGCTTCTAAAGCATCTAGAGAATTTCTTTTATGGACTAATAAATCTTGTTTTGTAGCTCTTCTAACAATTGGAATAACTTCAAAAGGAGCTTTAACTTCACTTAATAATCTAGGATCGGCGGTAACTCTTCCAAGTTCTAAGCCAACAACAGTGTTAACAACAACAAATTCACCCATTTTAATAGTTTCATCTGTTGTTTTAAAAAAGTAATTCTTTCCGGTTTCAGTAAATGATATGTTTAAACAATATTCTATATCCATAATTAAGCTCCAAATATATTCTCGATGAGGTTTAAAAACAATAGTTGAGTATTTAAATTATATGATAATTCATAGCGATAATTCATTAATTTTAATATTGAATCATCAATAGAATTAACGTTATTAATTATAACATTTAATTGTTCTTTTGACTCGTTAATAATAATTTCTTCATTCATCTTTAGTTTTGATGCTTCTTTTAAATAAACAATTAAGATATCTAAGAAAAATCTAATAGCTATCTTTGTTTTTAAATTGGGATTAATTTCGTTTAAAACGAAGAATCTTAATTTGTTTTTGTTAGGTATTAAATTAATAAAAGATTCTACATATTTTTGAGCTTCTATGTAATCTTCATTTTCAGTTTCTAATTTAATCATTGAAGCATCATTTTGAAAAAACGATAATATTTCCGCATTCTTTTTATCAACATTTAAAGAAATGCATTCATTTATCAAATCTTTTTTATCAACATTAGAGAAACGAACTATTTCGGTTCTACTTAAAATTGTTGGTAAAACACGATATTCGTTTTCTGTAGTTAAAATTGCGTATGTATTATCAAGTGGTTCTTCTAAAAACTTAAGTAATGCATTTGTTTCGTTAGGTCTAAGATTTTCAACTAAGTTAATAATATAAATTTTAATTCCTAATTGATTGATAGAAGTTTGAGAAAACTTTTCTTCAATTTTTCTTATATCATCAATTTTTGATTGTTCTTTTTTTGTATCAATAATAATTAAGTCAGGATAAGTTCTATTTTCAACTTGTTTAGAGATAATATTTTCTTCATCTATAAATTTATGTTTGTTATTTAGTAAACTTTTAGCTAGAAATTTTGCAACTTCAAATAGAGGTGTTCCAGTTGGTCCACTTAATAAATATGCGTGGAAAAACCTATTGTTTTCCAAAGCATTTTTAAAAATATTGTATGGAATTTCTTGATATTTTTTTAAATAATTAATACAATCCATCTAATTTGTTTTTAATAATTGTATATGCTTCTAAAACAACTTCATCAAGTGGTTTACTAGCATCAATTACAACGTATCTTTCTTTATACCTTTTACTTAAATCTAAAAAAGTATTTCTAACATCATCATAAAACTTTAAAGATTCAAGATCTAAACGATTAACTTCTCTATTTTTATTTTTATTAATTCTTTCTAAACCAACCTTTGGTTCAAGGTCAAAAAGAATAGTTAAATCAGGTAAAGTATTTTCTGTAGCAAAAAGATTAACATTTAATACTTCTTCAACACCTAAATGTTTTCCACCTCCTTGATAAGCCAAACTTGAATCAATATATCTATCACATAAAACGATCTTATTTTCTTTTAAAGCTGGCCAAACTTTTTCAACTAAATGTTGTCTTCTACTTGCAGCAAAAAGTAATGCTTCAGATCTATCATCTAAAGAAGTATTTTCTTTATCTAAAATAATATTTCTAATTTGTTCAGCAATTTTAACTCCACCGGGTTCACGAGTTAAAATAATATCGTAGTTTTCGTTTTTTAATCTTTCAAATACTAAAGAAGCAACAGTAGTTTTCCCGCTTCCTTCGCCACCTTCAAATGTAATAAACATATTTTTACCCCTTATTTTAAAGTAGTTCTTCCTTCAATAGCTTTTTGAATGGTTAATTCATCAGCATATTCTAAATTTCCACCCATTGGAATACCATAAGCAAGTCTTGTAACTTTAATATTTTTATCTTCTAATAATTTAGCTAAATATAAAGCTGTGGTTTCTCCTTCGATGGTTGGATTAGTAGCAATTATAATTTCTTTTATATTTTCTTTATCAATTCTTTCAAGTAACTCTTTAATTCTTAGATCTTCAGGTCTAATTCCTTTCAATGATGAAAGATCACCATTTAATGAATGATAAGTGCCTCTATAAGTATTGCTTTTTTCAAAGTTATAAACATCTTTATAAGATGAAAGAACAATACAGGTGGAATGATCTCTATGTTCATCATTACATATTGGGCAAATTGAACCTTCACTTAATAAGCCACAAATTGGACAAGGATGAATTTTTTCTTTTACATCTTTAATGTTTTGAATTAATTCATCAACAGTTTTGTCATCCATACTTAAAACGTTGAAAGCCATTCTTTCTGCAGTTTTACTTCCAACGCTTGAAAAGTTTTTAAAAGAATCTGTTAATTTTACAATGCTACTTAATTCTTTCATTAAAACATTCCTGGCATTCCGTTAATTTTAAATGAAGATGCTAATTTTTCATTTGCTTCATCAATTAAATCTTTACAGCCATCATAAGCTAATTTAATCATGTCTTTAAGCATATCTTCATCATCTTGATTTAAAAGATCTTTATCGAGGAATTCAATTGAAACAAAGTCCATATTTCCTTTTAAAACAACTTTGACTGCTCCATTAGCAGTGTATTCGAATTCTTTTTCATCTAATTCTTTTTGTTTTCTTTCGAATTCTCTTTGTGTTCTTTGCATTTGTTGAATCATTTGTTGATAACTTGGCATAAAATTCTCCTTTATAATAATTTAATTTTATCAATTTCAATTTCTTTCGCTTTTGGAAGCTTATTTACTTGTTGAAGATCTAAATAATGTTTAAAACTATTAATAGAATCTGATCTGGATAAAGCATAAACACTATATTCAACGTTAGTTAATTCTTTTAATATTTTTGTGTACATTTTTTGATTTTGTTTATTGTTAACTTTGTTAACTGAAGACATAAAATCATAAACTAATACAACAAAATTTGAAGTTACAATAAAAGGTTGACCATCTTGAAGAATGGAAGAGTAAGGAAGTAATTTGCTATCTTTAACATTAAACAAATTAGGCCAAACAGTGTTTGTTAAATTTTTCTTACATTCTTTATTTCCTAAAACCATTAATTTAATGAGGTTATCCATTGATAAAGTAACTTGTTCACCTTCACTTGAAATAGAACTTGTGTTAAATTCAACCTTTTTATATTCTTCTTTAACAACAGGTTTTTCTTCTTTTATCTCTTCTTTTTTAACTTCAACTTCTTTAACTATTTCTTTCTTTTCTTCTAAAATAGTTGGGTTTTTAATAGATTTTTTATCTTCAGCTTTGGTTTCTTCTTTAATTTCAATAGTAGAAACTACATTTTTAGTAGCTTTTAACATATAAATTTCAAAGACAAAACTTGGATTTGAAGCAGTCTTGTATTCTTTTTTACATTCTAAGAAAAGATCAATTAAACTATAAAGTTCTGGTTCATTAAATAAAGAAATAACTTCTTTAACTTTTTCTTCTTTTAAATATTCTAACAACTCTTTATTTTTGGTTTTTGTATAAACTAAAGCATCTTTTAATGAAATTAAAACTTCATTTGTTAATCTAGAAATATCAATATTTCTTAAGTTATAGCTATTTAATTCTTTGATTATTTCGCTTGTTTTTTTGAATTTAATAAGTTTTAAAAGGTTTATTTTTTCATCTATATTTGTTAAACCAAATACTTTTTCTATATTTTTTAATGAAATATGATTTCCACTAAAAGCAATTAATTGATCAAGTAAAGAAAGAGCATCTCTAGCTCCACCTTGAGCTATTTCAACAATACTAGGAATTACACATTCATCGTAAGTAATATTTTCGTTATTAAGAACTCTAATTATCAATTTCGATAGTGATTCGTCACTAATTTTAGAAAAATCATATCTTTGACATCTACTTAAAATAGTAGGAATAATTTGATAAGGTTCAGTAGTACAAAGAATAAAAACAACATACTCTGGAGGTTCTTCTAATGTTTTAAGTAAAGCATTAAAAGCATTTTCAGTCATCATATGGACTTCATCAATAATATAAACTTTATATCTTCCTTTAATTGGAGCATATTTAACTTTTTCAATTAAAGTTCTAACACCATCAACTCCTGAATTACTAGCAGCGTCAATTTCAATTACATCAGGATGAGCGCCTTTATTAATTAAAGTACAGTTTTCGCATTCATTACATTGGTTTCCAAGTCCTTCATCACAATTTAAAGCTTTAGCAAAAAGTCTAGCAATAGAGGTTTTTCCAGTACCTCTTGGACCACAAAATAAATAGGCATGGGCTATTTTTTCACTAGTGAAAGCATTTTTTAATGTTTGAACGATTGCTTCTTGACCAACGATTTCATCAAATGTTTGACTTCTATATTTTCTATAAAGTGCAAGGTAACTCATAATTGAGTTAATTATAGCAAAAAGAACATGTTTTTTACATATATAATTTGTAATTATATTTAATTATAATTAAATATTTGTTATTATTTTAAAGCACTGAAGGAGTTTTAATTATGGATAAAAACATGTATGACAGATTAGTAACAAGTGAAAAAAGAGTTGAAGAAATTGATACATTATTAAGTGAACCAGATGTTACTAGTGATTTAAAAAGATTTAAAGAGTTATCAAAAGAAAGAAGCATTCTTGAACCAATCGTTGAAAAGTTTCAAGAATATAAAATGTATGAAAGTAACCTTAAAGATGCTTTAGATATGTCAAATGATTCTGATCCAGAAATTAGTGCTCTTGGAAGAGAAGAATATAAAAATAACCAAGAAAACATATTAAAAACTGAAGAAGAGATTAGAATTTTATTACTTCCTAGAGATCCTAATGATGGTAAAGATGTAATTTTTGAAATTAAGGGTGCAGTTGGTGGAGATGAAGCCGATATTTTTGCTGGAGATTTATTTAGAATGTATATTAAATACTGCGATTCTAAAGGATTTAAATATAAAATTTTAGATGAAAACCCATGCGGAGTTGGTGGATATTCATATATTTCGTTTGTTGTAAGTGGAGATGATGCTTATTCTCATTTAAAGTTTGAATCAGGTGTTCATAGAGTTCAAAGAGTTCCTAGAACTGAAGCTAATGGTCGAATTCATACTTCAACTGCAACTGTCGTTGTTATGCCAAAAATTGAGGTAAATGATGTTAATATTAAAAATGAAGATTTAAGAGTTGATAGATATAGATCTCAAGGAGCTGGTGGACAAAACGTCAATAAAACCGAATCTGCAGTTAGAATTACTCATATTCCTACTGGAATTGTTGTTTCTTGTCAAACTGAAAAATCCCAAATTCAAAACCACGAAATATGTATGGAAATGTTAGCTAGTAAATTAGCTCAACTTGAAGAAGAAAAAAAGCAAGCTAGTGAAGCTCAATTTAGAAGCAAAATTGGAAGTGGTGATAGAAACGAAAAAATTAGAACTTACAACTATCCACAAAATAGAGTTACTGATCATAGAATTGGCTATACAATTCAACAACTTGATAGAGTCATGGAAGGTGAGCTTGATTCAATTGTTGATGCATTAATTAATTTTGAACAAGAACAAAAAATAGCTGGAAATAAATAATGAATTTGACAAATAGAGAAGTATATTTAAATTCTTTAAAAGAAATTAAAGATAACAATTTAGATGTTCAACAATCTTTAATTTATCAATTGCTAATTAAGGTAAATAATTTTAATAATTTCACATCTTTAATAGTAAATTTTGATAAAGAAATTAAAAACATCAAATTGTTTAACGAATTATTCACTAGATTAAAAAATGGTGAACCTTTTGAATATATTGTTAATGAAGCTTCATTTGTTTCGCTTCTTCTTTATGTTGATAAAAATGTTTTAATTCCTCGAGTAGAAACAGAAGGTTTGATGACTATTGTTAACAAATTGATTGATGATAACAATTTAAATGCTTCAACAATTATTGATATGTGTACTGGAAGTGGTTGCATAGGTTTATATATGAAAAAGACACATCCAAATAGTCGAGTTATTGTTAGTGATATTTCGAGTGAAGCTTTAAAAATAGCTAAGAAAAACAGCCTCAATTTGAATTTAGAAATTGAAACTTTGTTAAGTGATAAGTTAGATGAATTTTTAAAAAATCATATTAAGTGTGATGTATTTTTATCAAATCCACCTTATGTAGAAAATAAAGATGATATATTTGAAAAAGTTAAAAAATATGAACCAATGAATGCTGTATTTGTTGAAAATAATGATACATTTTATGAAGAATGTTTTAAACATTATAAAGATATAATGAATGAAAAATTTTTGATGGCTTTTGAAATTAATTATGATCAAAAAGAAAGATTAACTAATTTAATTGGTAAATATTTTACTAGTGAAGATACCAAATTTTTATTTTTAAAAGATATATATAACAAAGATAGATATTTAATTATCTTGGGAGGATATGATGTTGCTTATTTCCAAATGCGAGATAGATAAAGCTGTTAAAGTAATTAAAGATGGTGGGTTAGCATGTTTTCCTACCGAAACTGTTTTTGGTTTAGGTTGTATTGCAAGTAAAGAGAGTTCTTTTTTAAGAATAGTTGAAGTTAAAAAAAGACCTGCAAATAAGCCTTTTACATTAATGTGTTCTTCAATTGAACAGGCATTAGATTATATTGAATATAATGAAAAGATAGTTTCTTTAATGAAAAAATATTTTCCTGGCCAATTAACGATTATTACAAAGTGTAAAAAAGGAATTCAAAAACATATTGATTTAGGCACTAATTATATAGGAATTAGGATTCCAGATGATGAATTTGTTTTAAATTTAATATCAAGAGTTAATGAACCAATGCTTGTTACAAGTGCAAACATTTCTTCATTTCCTCCTGCCTTAAACGATAAGGAAGCAAATGACTATTTTAAAGATGGAATTGATATTATAATTAAAGGAGAGTGTAAAAGTAATATACCTTCAACAATTGTAATGTTTAAAGATGGTAAATTAACATTAATCAGAGAAGGAATTATAAAATTTAAAGAATTGGAGGACTATATCAATGGAAAAAAAGAATATTAGAGTAGTTTTAGGTAATGATCATGGTGGTTTTGAAGCAAAAGAAGTGGTAAAAACACACTTAATTAATTGCGGTTATGATGTAATTGATGTAGGTACTTCTTCAAAAGAAAGCTGCAATTATGCTTATTTTGCTTTAGAAGCAGCTAAAAAGATTTCTTCAAAAGAAGCTAATTTTGGAATTTTAATTTGTAATTCAGGAGAAGGTGTTTCTATTGCTGCTAATAAAGTTAAAGGTGTTAGATGCGGAATTGGTTATAACGATGATGTTGCTCGTTTAATAAGACAACATAATGATTGTAATATGATTTCTTTTGGTGCTTCTTTTATGAGTGTTGAAGATATATTAAGAAGAGTTGATATTTTCTTACATACTAGTTTTGAAGGCGGAAGACATTGTTTAAGAGTCCAAACCTTTATTGATTACGAAAATAGCAAATAATTTAAAAAAGTTTATTTTTATAGTTTAATTTTCCTCCTTCATCGACGTCTTGTTATATGAAGGAGGTTTTTATATTCAATTTAAGTGTGAAATATGTGGAAATGAGGATCCCAAATACATTGGATATTTAAATAACACACCATATTGTAGAAAATGTATTCAATTTAAAGGTGAAGCTGCAAGCGAAGACATATCTTACTTAAAAGGAAAATCTAAGGCTATTCTGAAATATGAATTGAGTCAAGAACAAAAAGTTATTTCAAATAAAGTTTTAAATAATTTTATCAATGGTAAGGATACATTGATTTATGCAGTTTGTGGAGCAGGGAAGACAGAACTTGTATTTGAAGTTATCGAATATGCTTTAAATCACAAAATGAAAGTAGGTTTTGCAATTCCAAGAAAAGATGTCGTTATTGAACTTGCTAGAAGATTTCAAGCTACCTTTAAAAAGAATATAGTTATTGCTCTATTTGGAGGAAATACTAATTTACTTTATGGAGATATAATTTGTTTAACAACTCATCAATTATATAGATATGAACATTATTTTGATCTTTTAATATTAGATGAAATAGATGCTTTTCCTTATAAAGGAAATGACGTTCTAGAAGCTATATTTAAAAGGAGTGTTAAAGGGAATTATGTATTGATGAGTGCTACTCCTGATGATAAAACATTAAAAAGCTTTAATGATAACGATACATTATTAAAACTATTTACAAGATACCATAAAAAGCCTATCCCTGTTCCTAAAATAGTTATTAGATTTTCGATTTTTAAGTACATTTTTATAATTAAGAAATTAAAAGAATATGAGGAAAAAGATTTACCTTCTTTTGTGTTTGCTCCAACAATAGAAAAATGTGAAAACCTTTATTCTTATCTAAAAATATTTATAAAAAATATCGATTACGTTCATTCAAAAAGAGATAATCGTAATCAAATAATTGATAAATTTAGAGATCAAAAATTGAAATGTTTAGTTTGTACAGCTGTATTAGAAAGAGGAGTTACTATTAAAAATCTTCAAGTAATTATTTTTGATGCAGATGACCAAATTTATAATGAAAAATCTCTTAATCAAATATCTGGAAGAGTTGGAAGAGTAATAGGAGCAACAAGTGGAGATGTTTATTATGTTGCAGAAAGAAAAACTAAATATATGGAAAAAGCTATTGAGTTCACTATCTACGCAAACTCAAAACTGTAAAGTGTGTTTTAAAGAAATAAGAAATAAGTCATTCCATCATTTATTTAATAATGCTTCGATATGTGATAAATGTTTGCAAAAATATCATCCTAAGTTTAAACAGTTTATTTTTGAAGGAATTAATGCTCTTTCAATTTATGAATATAAAGATACAATTAAAGAAAAATTATTTGCCTTTAAGGGTTGTTATGATTATGAACTTTATTCTACATTTTTAAACATATATGAGAACGAATTAAGAATAAAATATATAGGATTTTATATAGTTTTTGTTCCATCAACTAAAGAAAGTAATGAAGCAAGAGGCTTTAATCATGTTAAAGAAATGTTCAAATTTTTAAAACTTCCAGAACTTGATTTATTAAGGAAAGAAGGTAATGATAAACAAGCAAAAAGTACTTATCAAGAAAGAAAAAAGGTAGGAAAACATATTGTTTTAGCATCCAAAATCGATCTTAGAAATAAAAAAATTCTCTTAGTAGATGATGTTATAACTACAGGAGCCACATTAAAAGCATCAATAAACTTAATAAAAAGTTTAAATCCTTTGAAAATAGAGATTTTAACTATGGCAAAAAGAGAATTTGATTACTCTAAGGGTGGTAAAAATATCGATGTAATTAAATAATTATTTAAATTTGTTATAGTAATCTTTTACAACTTTATCTAATTCGTTATTAAAGTCGAATTTACATTTAAATCCTAACTCTTTTTCAATTTTAGAAGTATTTAAACAATATTTCTTATCATGAATTGGTCTATCTTTTATATATGAAATTTTATCTTCTTTAAGTCCTAAAGAATTTAAGATAATTTTAGCTAATTCGTTATTGGATTTTAAATTATGTCCTGCAACGTTATATATTTCACCAACTTTACCTTTTCTAACAATTAAGTCAATTGCTTCTGCATGATCTAAAACATGTATCCAATCCCTAATATTTTCTCCGCCTCCATATATTTCAATATTCTCTTCTTGAGCAAGAAGTTTAATGGAGTGAGGTATAAATTTTTCTTCATGTTGACATGGTCCATAATTGTTGGTGGATCTAGAAATTGTAATAGGCAAAGACTTTTCTTCAAAATACTTTAATGCAACAAGATCTGCTTCTGCTTTAGATTTACTATATGGATTTTTTGGTAAAAGTGGACTATTTTCATCAAATGATTTGTCGCTATTAAGTTCTAAATCACCATAAACTTCATCAGTTGAAACTTGATGAAATCTAGTAATTTTGTAATTTAAGCAACATTCAAGTAGATTTTTGACTCCATCAACATTAGTTGAGAAGAATTTTCCTTCTTGAGAAAACGAATTATCTACATGTGATTCAGCTGCAAAATTAATTACATAATCAAACTGATAAGTTTCGAAAAGCTTAATTATAAGTTCTTTATCTCGAATATCGCCCCAAATAAAATTAAAATTAGATTTCCCTATGATTTCTTGGATATTTTCTAAATTTGCAGCATATGTTAACGCATCAAGGCAAACAAAATAATCTTCCTCATATTTGTTTACCATTTTGTTTAAGAAATTGGAGCCAATAAAACCAGCTCCGCCTGTTACTAAAAATTTTGCCATAATTAATTTTAAAATAATTGTGAAATTTAATAAAGAAGCAATGATTAATATGAAAAATAAGAGTAAATTCATAAAAAGTCTTTATTTTATTAATAAAATAAATATTGTTTTAATGTTATACTTTTAATGATATAATCTTAAAAGTGCAGAAAAGGAACGTATTATGAGTAATTTTATTGAAAAACTATTTGGAATTGATAAGAGAACATTAAAAAAATATGATCGTCAAGCTAGAAAAGTTGAAGCTTTAGCTGAAACGATGAGATCGTTAAGTGATGAACAATTAAGGGCGAAAACAAACGAATTCAGAGATAGACTTAAAAAAGGTCAAACTTTAGACGATATTAAAATTGAAGCTTTTGCTGTTTGTAGAGAAGCTGCAAAAAGAGTCTTAGGTTTATATCCTTTCCATTGCCAAATTATTGGTGGTTTAGTTCTTAACGATGGTAACGTTGCAGAAATGCGTACCGGTGAAGGTAAAACATTAACTGCTACAATGCCAGTTTATTTAAACGGTTTAAGTGGAAAAGGTGTCCATGTCGTTACAGTTAACGAATATCTTGCTCAAAGAGACTCAAACGAAATGGGTCAAGTTTATCGCTGGTTAGGATTAACAGTCGGATGTAACTTACATTCTTTAAATACTTTAGAGAAAAAGAAAGTTCATATGTGCGATGTTACTTATACAATTAACTCCGAATTAGGTTTCGATTACCTTAGAGATAATATGGCTCCTACTGTTGGACAAAGAGTTTTAAGAGGATTAAATTACTGTATCGTTGATGAAGCCGATAGTGTTTTAATTGATGAATCAAGAACTCCTCTTATTATTTCTGGTGGTGCTAAAGCAAGTGCTAGCCAATATACTGTTGCTGATAGATTTGTAAAAATGTTAACTCCATCAACTCCACGTGATGAAGAATATAAAAGAAAACATCCAGATTACATTCCAGATGGTGATTTTGAAATTGATGTTAAAACAAAGGCTTGTTATTTAACTGATAAAGGTGCAATTAAAGCTGAAAAATTATTTGGCGTTCCAAATCTTTATGCTCCAAATCTTCAAGATTTAGTTCATAGAATTCACCAAGCTTTAAAAGCTAACTATATTATGACAAGAGACGTTGAATATCTTGTTGATCAAAATTTAGAAATTCAATTAATTGACCAATTTACTGGACGTGTTCTTAAAGGAAGAGAGTATAGCGATGGTTTACAACAAGCTATTCAAGCTAAAGAAGGTGTAAAAATTAAAGAAGAAACAGTTACTTTAGCTACAATTACATACCAAAACTTCTTTAGATTATTTAAGAAAATTGGTGGTATGACTGGTACTGCTAAAACTGAAGAAGAAGAATTCCAAAAGATTTATAACATGAGAGTTATTTGTATCCCAACAAATAAACCTGTTATTAGAGATGATGCTACTGATTATATCTTTGCTCATAAAGATGGAAAAATTAAAGCTATGGTTAAAGAAATTGCGGAAAGACATGCAATTGGTCAACCAATTCTTATTGGTACTCCATCTGTTGAAGCTAGTGAAGAATTAGCAAAATATCTTGATAAAGCTAACTTAAAATTTGAAATGTTAAATGCTAAAAACCATGCTAGAGAAGCTGAAATTATTTCTCATGCTGGTGAAAAAGGTAGAATCACACTTGCTACTAACATGGCAGGTCGTGGTACCGATATTAAGTTAACTGAAGAAACTAGAAAATTAGGCGGTTTATGTGTTTTCGGTTTAGAAAGACATGAATCAAGACGTATTGATAACCAATTAAGAGGACGTTCAGGAAGACAAGGTGATCCTGGTTTTTCAAGATTTTATGTTTCTCTTGATGATGAATTAATGATTAGATTTGCAAACGATAGATTAAGAAAGGCTTTTGAAAACTATGGTGATGAAGCAATCGAATCCAGAATGTTATCAAATGCTATTACTGGAGCTCAAAAGAGAATTGAAGGTCAAAACTTTGACGTTAGAAAGAACCTTCTTGATTACGATGATGTTTTAAGTAAACAAAGACAAATCATGTATGCAAAACGTGATCAAATCTTATTTGCTGATGATATTTCTGACTTATTATTAGAAATTTTTAAAGATTGTGGACAAGCTTTAGCTAAGAGAGCAGTTTTAGAAAATTCAGCTAATAAGTCTGTTAATGGACAAGAATTAGTTAAATTATGTGTTCCTAAGTTTATTAAAGAAGGAATTATTAAACCAGATTTATATGATGATGCTGATCCAGTAGAAGTTGGAGAAGATTTAAAAGATATTCTTTTAGATTCATATTTACATAGAAAGAAAGATGCTGATAAAGATGAAATGGAAAGAATTGAAAGACAAATTTCATTACGTGTTATCGATAGAAACTGGACAAAACAAATCGATGATATGACTAGATTTAGAGAATCAGTCGGTTTAAGAGGATATGGTCAAATCAACCCACTTCAAGATTATGTTAATGAAGGTTGGGCAATGTTTAGAGAAATGCTTGAAATTATTTCACTTGAAGTTGTACTTAATCTTTTAAATGTACAAATTCAAAAGAAAGAGGAAAATAAACAAGCATTTACAATTAATGTAAATCAACCAGTTACTCCTCAAGAAACAAAAGAAGAAAATAAAGAAATGAAAGTCGTATCAAAAGAAGCTGAACTTAATATCACAAATGTTGATAAAGATGCTAAAGCTGCTCCAGAACATAAATACGACGACATTCATACAAATTAAGTAGGATTTCATATGGAATTTTATATTTTAAAGCAAAAAATTGTTGAGGCATTAAGTAATTTAGAACAACTTAATGATTCACTTTGACATCGAAAAATTAGAGGCTAAATTTAAATCAATAGAAGAAGAAATTTTATCTCCTGATTTTTGGAACAATCTTCGTGTTGCTAATAAAAAAATCGAGGAGAAAAATGACTTAGAATATAAAATAAGTACAATTAAAAAATTAAACACTGCATTTAATGGATTAGAAGATTTTGCTCTTATCTTAAATGAAAGTGATGAAGAAATGATTGCTTTAGCAGAAAGCGTCTATTTTGAAAATATAAAAGTTTTGAATGATTTAAGACATCAAGTTCTTTTTAGTCAAGAATATGATGCTTTTTCATGCACCCTTTCTATTCATCCAGGAGCAGGAGGAACTGAAGCTTGTGACTGGGCTGACATGCTTTTGAGAATGTATGAAAGGTTTTGTGAAAAAAACAAGTTTAAATATAGTGTAATTGATTATGAACCAGGTGATGAAGCTGGTGTAAAAAGCGTTGTTTTAATGATTGAAGGTAAAAACGCTTATGGTATGTTAAAAGGCGAAAAAGGAGTTCATAGACTAGTTAGGATTTCGCCTTTTGATGCTAACGCAAGAAGACATACTTCTTTTGCTAGTGTTAATGTTGTTCCTCTTTTTGATGATTCTATTGATGTTCAAATTGATCCAAAAGACTTACAAATTGATACTTATAGAAGCGGTGGAGCTGGTGGTCAAAACGTTAATAAAGTTGAAACAGCAGTAAGAATTACACATATTCCAACAGGTATAGTTGTATCTTGCCAAGTCGAAAGATTTCAAATAAAGAATAAGGAAATCGCTATGAATATGCTTAAAAGTCAACTCTATGAAATTGAAATGGAGAAAAAAGAGAGCAAGATTAAAAATATTGTTGGAGAAAAGAAAGATATTGAATGGGGTTCTCAAATTAGAAGTTACGTTTTCTGTCCATATACACTTGTTAAGGATAATAGAACTAACTATGAAGACACTCAAGTTGATAAAGTTATGGATGGCGATATAAATGGCTTTATTTATAGCTATTTAGAAATGGAGGCTAAGAAAATTGATTAAACTTTTAAAGAAGTTAAATCCAAAAAAGAGGCAGGTTTTACATACTATTTTTAAAATTTTTCTTGTTTTATTAGGCACTTTTATCCTTGCTTTTGGGACAGGTGTCTTCCTTGTACCATTCAACATAATTACTGGTGGTGTGAGTGGTATTTCTATCTTGCTTGGTAGACTTAATATATTGAGCGTAGATATTTGGTCATATATAATTTGTTGGTCATTATTTATCGTGGGATTTTTTGTTCTTGGGTTAAAATTTTCTTTATCAACTTTAATATCTACAATTTTTTATCCAATATTTTTGACTATTCTTTTACGTATAGGATTAGGCGAAGCTTGTTTAAGTTTACTTTGTCCAAAAAACGGAATAGTTTATATAAACGGAAATTTAAGTGTTTTACCAACAACTATACAAAGTTTAGGAACAGGCAATTTGTTAATAATTTCGCTGTTTGGAGGTATTTTTGTTGGTCTAGGTTGCGGAATCACTTTTATTGGTGAAGGATCGACTGGTGGACTTGACATTTTATGTTTTATATTTAAAAAATTCTTTAATTTTAGTGTTTCAGTAACAAGTTTTATTCTTGATGCTTCAGTTATCTTAATTGGAATTATTGTAGATATAGTTAATGGTGGAACTAGCACTACATTCATGGCGAGTTTAATTGGTATAATAGGTGCTTTTTCTTGTGCTATGGCAATTCAATACATCTACAACGGTTTAGAAAGTAGTTATGTTTGTGATATTATCACCTCTAAACCTGATGAAGTTAATGATTATGTTCAAAAAGAATTAGAGAGAACAACAACTTATTTCAAAATTGTTGGAGGTTATTCAAAAGAAGAAAAAACTATGATTAGACTAGTGTTTTCTAAACGAGAATATACTACAATTAAAGATGCTTTAAGTAAAATTGATCCGGAAGCATTTATTACTTTTACTAAAGCAAAATTAGTAACAGGAGAAGGTTTTGAAAATAACGAAAACAGTAAGGATTTAGCTATAAATTCGTTAATTAAAAAGGCAAAAAAGAAGAATGAAAAAGTATAAGAAGTTTGAATTAGTTTCTAAATTTCATCCTACTGGTGATCAACCAAATGCAATCAAAGAATTAGTTAATGGACTTAAGGAAGGTAAAAAAGTCCAAGTTCTTTTGGGTGCAACTGGAACTGGTAAAACTTTTACAATGGCAAATGTTATAAAAGAGATAGAAAAACCTACTTTAATTTTGGTTCATAACAAAACATTAGCGGCTCAATTATACGCAGAAATGAAAGAATTATTTCCAAATAATCGTGTAGAATATTTCATTTCAAATTTCGATTTTTATCAACCAGAAGCCTATATTCCTTCAAGTGATACTTATATTGATAAGACAGCTTTAATGAATGAAGAAATTGAAATGATGAGGGTTTCAGCGATAAATTCTATCGTTTCCAGAAGAGATACTATCGTTGTTGCTAGTGTTGCTTCTATTTATGGTCTTTCAGATCCTGAAGAATATAAGAAGCTTGTTTTTGAAGTTAGAGAAAATGAAGAAATTGATAGAAGAACATTCTTTAAAAAACTAATTGATTCACAATATAAACGTAATGATATTGAATTAAAACCTGGAAGATTTAGAGTTCATGGAGATTTAATCGATATTATGCCTAGCAACATGAGCGATACTTTTATTCGTTTAGATATGTTTGGAGATACAGTTGAACGAATAATTGTTGTTGATTACATGACACAAAAAACAATCGATAGATATAAAATTTATAACTTATTCCCTGCATATGATCATGCAGTAACGAGAAATACTATTGATAATGCATGTGAACACATTTTAAAAGAATTAGAAGAAAGAGTTAAATACTATGAAGATTTAGGAAAGCCTCTTGAAGCTGAACGTATTGAAATGCGTACAAGACAAGATGTTGAAAATCTTAGAGAATTTGGAATTTGTCCAGGAATTGAAAACTATTCTAGATATATGGATGGTAGAAAAGAAGGTGAAAAACCATTCTGTTTGATGGATTATTTTGATAGAGATTATCTTTTAATTGTTGATGAAAGTCATGTTACTCTTCCTCAAGTTAGAGGTATGTTTAATGGTGATAGAAGTAGAAAAACAACCCTTGTTGAATATGGCTTTAGACTTCCAAGTGCTTTAGACAATAGGCCTTTAAATTTTAATGAATTTGAAAATGAAATTAATCAACTTATTTGTACAAGTGCTACACCAGGAGACTATGAATTAGAGAAGACAAATAACCAATATGTTGAACAAATTATTCGACCAACAGGTCTTTTAGATCCTCAAATTGAAGTACGACCATCAATGGGTCAAATCGATGATTTAGTACATGAAATAAAAGAAAGAATTGAACGTAATGAAAGAGTCATGGTTGTTACATTAACAATTAAAATGAGTGAGGATTTAACGGCTTATTTGAAAGGAATAGGTATAAAAACAGTTTATTTACATAGTGAATGTAAGACACTTGAAAGAAGCCAAATTATTTACGAGCTTAGAAAAGGAAAATATGATGTATTAGTTGGTATTAACCTTCTTAGAGAAGGATTGGATATTCCTGAAGTTAGTTTAATTACGATTTTAGATGCAGATAAAGAAGGTTTCCTAAGAAGTGAAAGAAGCTTAATACAAGTCGTTGGAAGAGCCGCAAGAAACGCAAATGGTAAAGCGATAATGTATGCAGATTCTATTACCGAATCAATGCAAAAATGTATCGATGAGACTAATAGAAGAAGAAGTATTCAAGAAAAATATAACGAAGATAACGGAATTGTTCCGATGACAATTGTTAAAGAGATAACTCCTCCTCTCTCTGTTAAAGAAGATGACAAGCCTTATGAATATAAGGGTAAATTAACAAAGAAAGAACTTGATAGACAAATAAAGGAAGTCGAAAAAGAGATGAATGAAGCTGCTAAAGCTTACGACTTTGAAAAGGCTATTAAACTTAGAGATTTGCTCTTTGAATTACGTGCTGAAAGAGAATAAAACCAAAAATTTTATTCTTTTTTTGTTAAATTTTTTATGAATTTTTTTAAAAAATAATGAAAAAAATGAATTTTTTTAGTATATTTTTTAAAGAAAAGTAACTGATTTTTCGATTAGATTAGAGCCCTTCTATATATTTATATATAATTGTAAAAAAAGTGTTGATTTATACTTACGAGTATAGTAAACTTTTAATGTTTTACGGTTGCGTTGATGTGCGAGGTTGCTGATACACCCACAGGCGTTGTCATGATATGTATTCAGGTAATTCGCATTGAGCATTCTGTAAGTGGAAAATTATGAAAGGAGAAATTCATGGCAAAAGTTAAAAAGATTAGAATTCGTTTACAATCTTATGACCACAAATTACTCGATATGGCTGTTGGTAAAATTGTAAATGCAATTACTAAGACAGGTGCAGGTGTAGTCGGACCTATTCCTCTTCCAACGGAGAAACAAGTCTACACAATCTTAAGAGCTGTTCATAAATACAAAGATTCTCGTGAACAATTCGAAATTAGAACCCATAAGAGAATCCTTGATATCACAAATCCAAATAGTGAATCAGTTGATGCATTAAGAAAATTAGATTTACCAAGTGGTGTTGATATCGACATTAAGTTATAGGAGGTAAGACACAATGAAACAAATCATCGGTCGTAAAATTGGAATGACTCAAGTTTATGCAGAAGATGGAACAATGTATGCTGTCACAGTTGTTGAAGTCTTACCAAACGTAGTCACCCAAAAGAAAACACTTGAAAAAGATGGTTATGAAGCTATCCAAATCGGATACGAAGACAAAAAAGAAAAGAATCTTAACAAGTGTGAAAAAGGTATATTCGCTAAAGCCAACGTTAGTGGTAAAGCTAACTTATTCGAATTAAAAGGCGACGAAATGACAAAATTCGAAGTTGGACAAGAAATTACATGTGATTTATTTGCTAAAGGTGAACAAATCGATGTTATCGGAACAAGCAAAGGTAGAGGATATGCCGGTACCGTCAAGAGATGGGGCCACACCATCGGACCTAAAGGACATGGTTCAGGATACCACAGAGGTCAAGGTTCATTTGCTAACAATGGTAGATGCAACAACCGTGTTATTCCAGGAAAGAAAATGTCAGGTCATATGGGGAATCAATCAGCTACAGTTTTAAATCAAGTAGTTGTTGATTCAAACAAAGAAATGAACTACATCCTTGTAAGTGGTGGAGTTCCAGGACCTAAAAAAGGTTTAGTAAAAATTAGAAGTGCTATTAAGCCAGTTGCAAATCCATTAAAGGTTGAAACATTGATTAATAGAACTCCTAAAGCTGAATAGTAGAAAGGAGCGAATATGGAAAATATCGAATTAAAAGTCTTATCCCAAACTGGTAAGGAAGTTTCTACTATTACATTAGATAAGGAAGTCTTTGGTGTTGAAGTTAACGAACAAGTTATGTTCGATGCTGTTATGACTTACTTAGCAAACAGAAGACAAGCTACTGCTAAAACAAAGAAAAGACATGAAGTTAGCGGTGGTGGTAAGAAACCATTCAGACAAAAAGGAACTGGTAGAGCAAGAGCAGGAAGCTCAAGATCACCAATCTGGGTCGGTGGTGGAACTGTCTTTGGACCAGATGGAAACCAAAACTACAAAATTAAACAAAATAAGAAAGAACATAAGTTAGCCTTAAAGAGTGCCTTAACAAAACAAATTGGAAATCTTATCGTTCTTGATAGTTTAACAGTAGGTGGTAAAACAAAAGAAATCGTTGAAGTTTTAAAAGCTTTAAACGTTGCTAACAATAAAGTTTTATTAGTTAGTGAAGATGAAAAAGTACTTCAAGGTAGCGCAAACCTTGCTAATGTACTTGTCGTTAATAGAAGTAACATCTCAGTTTATGACTTATTAAACAGTGAATCACTTGTTATGGTCGAAGCTGATGTTAAATCATTAGAGGAGGGTCTTAAATAATGGCTAAAAAAGAAGTGGTAGCTGAAGTAGTCGCTACAACAAAACCTATCATTCATGATTTTGAAATTATTAAAGAACCAGTAATCACTGAAAAGAGCTCACTTCTTAGTGAACAAGCTAATCAATATACATTCATTGTTGATAAGAAAGCTGGAAAGACCGAAATTAGAAAAGCTATTGAAAGAATCTATGGTGTTCACGTTGTTGGAATTAGCACCATCAATGCCAAAGAAAAACTTTTATCAAGAGGTTCTAGATATAAAGGAAAGATTGGCGCATTCAAGAAAGCTATTGTTACATTACGTGAAGGCGAAGTAATCAACTTATTCGCTGAATAAAATTAAAACTTATATATAGGAGAAAGATATGTCAGTAAAAAGTTATAAACCTTATACTCCTTCTAGAAGAGCAATGATCTCGATGAACTATGAAGAAGTAACCAAAAAGACTCCTGAAAAAAGTTTAGTTGTCACACTTAAAAAGAGTGGTGGAAGAAATAACCAAGGTGTTATCACTTGCCGTCACATCGGAGGAGGCAATAAAACAAAATACAGAATTATCGATTTCAAAAGAAATAAAGACGGAGTTGTCGGAAAAGTATTCGCTATCGAATATGATCCAAATAGAAATGCAAATATTGCCTTAATCCATTATCTTGATGGTGAAAAACGTTATATCATCAAACCTCAAGGATTACATGTCGGTGACACAATTGTCAGTGGAGATGCTTGTGATATCGTCGTAGGTAATGCAATGTTACTTAAAAACATTCCTGAAGGTACATTTATACATAACGTCGAATTAACACCAAAGAAAGGTGGACAATTATGTAGAAGTGCTGGATGTAGTGCTCAAGTCCTTGGTAAAGAAGGCAAATATGTTATCGTCAGACTTCAATCTGGTGAAACAAGAAAAATTCTTGAAACATGTAGAGCTACAATCGGTATCGTAGGAAATGAAGATTACAACCTTGTCAATGTTGGTAAAGCAGGTAAAACAAGATATAAAGGTGTAAGACCAACAGTTAGAGGTTCCGCTATGAACCCACCAGATCACCCACACGGCGGTGGTGAAGGTAAGTGTCCAGTTGGTAGAGATGCACCACGTACTCCATGGGGTAAACGTGCATTAGGTGTCAAGACACGTAGAATTAAGAAGGCTTCAACTAAATTAATTATTAGAAGAGCCTCAGATAAATAATCGGGAAAGGAGATAGAAATATGTCAAGAAGCTTAAAAAAGGGACCATTTGTTGATGAAAGCTTAATGAAGAAAGTTGAAGCTTTAAATGCTAGCAACAAGAAAGCTGTTATCAAAACATGGTCAAGAAGAAGTACAATCTTTCCTGAATTTGTAGAACATACATTCGCTGTATACAATGGTCACACATTCATTACAGTTTATGTAACAGAAGATATGGTTGGTCATAAATTAGGTGAATTTGCTCCAACAAGAACTTTCAAAGGTCACTTTGGAAACAATGCTGAAGACAAAGCAGCCGCTATGGCAGCCTTAAAGAGATAGGAGGAATTAGTTAATGGCTACAGAAACTAAAAAGAAAACTGCTAAAGTTGAAGAAGCTAGTGCTCCAACAACTGAAGTAGTCAAAAAACCTAGAAAACCAAGAGCTAAGAAAGTTACTCCTGAAACAACTGAAGTTAAAGAAGTAAAAGAAGTTAAGAAAGCTAAAAAAGAACCTGTAAAAGAAGAAGTCAAAAAACCAATCGTTACAGAAGCTAGAGCTAAAGCCTTAACATTAAAGGTTACTCCTAGAAAATGTAGATTAGTTGTTGATCTTGTTAGAGGAAAATCTTGCAGTGAAGCACTTGAAATTTTATTCAATACTCACAAAGAAGCAGCTCCTATGGTTGCTAAAGTTATTAAATCAGCTGTCGCAAATGCTGTTAATAACTTCAATATGAGAGAAGATAAATTATACGTTGCTTCAATCATGGCAAGTGATTCAGTCAAAATGAAAAGATACCTTCCACGTGCTAAAGGTAGCGCCAGTGGAATGGTTAAGAGATTCACAAATCTTTACGTCGTTGTAAAAGAAAAGAACTAATGGAGGGAAGATAAAGTTATGGGTCAAAAAGTAAATCCAGTAGGAATGAGAATTGGTCTTAATAAAGATTGGAACTCTAGATGGTTCGCAAGTGATAAAGACTATGCAACTCTTCTTAACAATGATATTCAAATTCGTAAATTCTTAGATAAGAAGTTACCAAAAGATGCTCTCGTTTCACATATTGAAATCGAAAGAAAAGAAAGAGATGGACGTCCATATACTCGTGTTATTCTCTTTGTTGGTCGTCCAGGTGTTGTTCTTGGACAAGATGGAGCAAACATCAAATTATTAAAGAAACAATTACAAAAAGTAGTTGGTAAAAATGTTGAATTAAAATTAGATGTAGCTGAAGTTAAACAACCTCAATTAGATGCTACAATCGAAGCTACAAAAATTTGTCAACAATTAGAAGCACGTGCTTCCTTTAGAATCGTTCAAAAGAAAGCTCTTGCTGAAATTAGAAAAGCCGGTGCTAAGGGATGCAAAACAAAAGTAAGCGGAAGACTTGCTGGTGCTGATATCGCTCGTAGCGAAGGTTATAAAGAAGGAACAATGGCTATCAATACTCTTAAGAGTGATATTGATTATGCCCATGCAGAAGCTATGACCACTTATGGTAAATTAGGCGTTAAAGTCTGGATTTGCCGTGGTGAAAAAGTTGCTGATGAAAAGCCATCAACTCCTGAATCAAAGAAAGGAGAATAAACTATGTTACAACCAAAAAGAGTTAAATATAGAAGACCTCATATTATTAGATATGAAGGACTTAGTAAAGGTGGAAATGAAGTAAGTTTTGGTGAATATGGTCTTCAAGCTACAAGTGGAAACTGGGTTAGCGATAGACAAATCGAAGCTTGCCGTATTGTATTAAGTAGATATACCAAAAAAGGTGGAAAAGTCTGGATCAGAATTTTCCCACAAATGGCTAAAACCAAAAAACCTGCCGAAGTCCGTATGGGTAGTGGTAAAGGTAGTCCAGAATATTGGGTAGCTGTTGTTAAAAAGAATAGAGTTATGTTTGAAGTTGGCGGAATTTCAGAAGCTGATGCTTATGAAGCCTTAAGACAAGCTAGCTACAAACTTAACGTTTCAACAAGAATCGTTAAAAGAGTATCTAAGGAGGGTAAATAATTATGAAAATTGATGAAATCAGAGAAAAATCAGTCGAAGAACTCAATGAAGCTATTTACTCACTTAAAGAAAAATTATTCGATTTAAGAAGAAAGAAAGCCGTTGGTCAACTCGAAAACTTAAGTGAAATTAAGAGAGTTAGAAAAGAAATCGCAAGATGTTACACAGTTCTTAAAGAAAAAGAACTTGGTGTTAAATAAGGAGTAAGTTATGGATCACAAAAAGAGAATTCAAGGTGAAGTTATCTCAGCTACAAATGATAAAACCATTAAAATTCAAACAATCCCTTACAAAAAACACCCTCTTTACAAAAAGAGAGTTGAAAAAAGACATACTTACTATGCTCATGATGAATTAAATGAAGCTAATGTTGGAGATACAGTCACAATCGTTGAATGTAGACCAATGTCTAAAACAAAGAGATTTAGACTTGAATCAATCGATAAGAAAGCTTTAGTCAAAATTAAAGTTTTAGAAGAAGAAGCAGTTAAAGAAGCTCTTCATGAAGAAGAAACAACAGAGGAGGCTAAATAATTATGATACAAACAGAAACAAATTTAGTAGTCGCTGATAACTCTGGTGCTCGTTCAGTAAGAGTATTTAGAATTTATGGCGGGAGCCATAGAAAATCTTGTTCAGTTGGTGATATCGTTCTTTGCGCAGTCAAAGATGCTATCCCAAACGGAAAGATTAAGAAAAGTCAAATTGTCAAAGCAGTAATCGTTAGAACTAGCTATCCAATCCAAAGAAAAGATGGTTCTTCAATCAGATTCGATGATAACGCTTGCGTTATTATCAATGAAGATAAGACACCAATCGGAACCCGTGTCTTTGGTCCAGTCGCTAGAGAATTACGTGAAAAGGGTGATACATTCATGAAGATTATCTCCCTTGCTAATGAAGTCTTATAAGGAGAAATGATTATGAAACTTAAAAAAGGTGATAAGGTAATTGTCATTTCTGGAAAAGAAAAAGGCAAAACTGGTGTTATTCAAAAAGTAATGCCAAAAGAAAATAAAGTTATTATTGAAGGTTTAAACGTTCGTAAGAAGAACCAAAAACCTACTCAAGCTAATCCAAAAGGTGGCCAAATTGATATTTATGCCCCAATTGATGCTTCAAATGTTGCTTTCTATGATGAAAAGAGCAAAAAAGCTGTCAAAATCGGATACAAACTTGATAAAGATGGTAACAAAGTAAGATTTAATAAATCTACTAAAAAAGAAATTAAATAAAAGGAGAGGGTATGGCAGAAACAAAGAAAACTACAGCTACAGTTGAAGCTGCAACTTCTGAAAAAGGTGCTCATAAAACAGCTACCTACACAAACAGATTACTCGACAAATACAATTCTACAGTTAAGGAAGCATTAATGAAGAAGTTTGAATACACTTCCATTATGCAAGTTCCTCATCTTGACAAGATCGTCGTCAACGTTGGTGTTGGTGATGCTCTTGAAGACAAGAAGAGAATTGATGAAGTTGTTGATGAAATTGGTGCAATCACTGGTCAAAAACCAATCGTTACAAAAGCTAAGAAATCAATCGCTTCATTCAAGTTAAGAGAAGGTGAACCAATTGGTGTCAAAGTTACTCTTAGAGGAATTAGAATGTATGAATTCCTTGATAAACTCGTAAGTATCTCACTCCCAAGAGTTAGAGACTTCAGAGGTGTAAGTAAAAATAGTTTTGATGGAAGAGGAAATTATACACTTGGTATTAAAGAACAATTAATTTTCCCAGAAATTAACTACGATAAAGTTAACAAAGTTAGAGGAATGGACATCGTCATTGTTACAACAGCTAACACTGATGAAGAAGCTTATGCTCTTTTAAAAGAGTTAGGCATGCCATTTAGTAAATAATAGGAGGATGTTATGGCAAAGACAAGTTTAAAGGTCAAACAATCAAGACCACAAAAGTTCAAAGTCAGAGAATATACACGTTGTAAAAGATGTGGACGTCCTCATAGCGTTTATTCCAAATTCGGTTTATGCAGAATTTGTATTAGAGAATTAGCCTACAAGGGCGAAATTCCAGGACTTAAAAAATCTTCATGGTAATAGGAGGACAAGAATATGCATCAAGATCCAATTGCAGATATGCTTACACGCATTAGAAATGCTAATGCATTAAATCATCAAACAGTAAGTATGCCTTCTAGCAAAATGAAGGTAGGAATCGCTACAATTTTATTAAACGAAGGATTTATTTCTAATTTTGTAGAAAATAAAGCAAGTGATGGAAAGAAAACTCTTGAAATCACCCTTAAATATGGTCCAAATAACGAAAAAGTTATTAATGGATTAAAGAGAATCTCTAAGCCAGGTCTTAGAGTTACAGCTGATAGCAAACATCTTCCATTAGTATTAAGAGGATTAGGAATTGCTATCATCTCAACAAGCAAAGGCTTATTAACAGACAAAGCTTGTAGACAAGCTAATGTCGGTGGTGAAGTCATTTGCTACGTTTGGTAATAGGAGGGTAAATTATGTCACGTATTGGTAATAAAATTATCCCTATTGCTGAAGGATTAAAAGTTGAAATCAAAGAAAACTATATTGACATTAAAGGTGCCAAAGGTGAAGATAAGGTTTACTTCGATGCTTCATTAATCGGTGTCAAAATCGAAGATGGTCACGTTGTTGTCACAAGAGTCAATGATGAAAAACATACAAAACAATTACATGGTACAACTAGAGCCTTAATTAACAACGCTATGATCGGTTGCCACGAAGGTTTTACCAAAACTCTTCAAATTGTCGGTATTGGTTATAGAGCTGAAATGAGAGGCGAAGATGTAGTTCTTTACATCGGTCACGTCAAACCTACAATTGTTAAACCTCTTGAAGGTGTAAAAATTAGTGTTGTTGAATCTAAGTCAAAAGATATTACTTGTACAATTACTGTTACAGGTAATGACAAATTCAGAGTTGGTCAAACCGCTGCCTTAATTCATGATGCTAAACGTCCAGAACCATACTTAGGAAAAGGTATTCGTTATGTTGGTGAATACATACTTCGTAAGGAAGGTAAGAGAGCTGGTTCAGGTAAGTAGTAGGAGGAAATTAGTATGATTAAAAGTATTAGTAAAAATACCGTCAGATTAAGAAAACACGCTAGAGTTAGAGCTAAAATTAGCGGTACTAGTGAATGTCCTCGTCTTTGCGTCTTTAGAAGTAACAAACACATTGAAGTTCAAGTTATCGATGACGTAAAGAGAGTAACTCTTGCCTCAAGTGGTAGCGTTAAGCTTAAATTAACAGATGGCAACAACATTAATGGTGCTATCAAAGTTGGTGAAGATATCGCTAAACAATGCTTAGCATTAGGCATTGAAAAAGTCGTATTTGATCGTGGTGGTTACATTTATCACGGACGTGTCAAAGCTTTAGCAGATGCTGCTAGAGAAAACGGACTTAAGTTCTAATAGGAGAAAGTTATGGAAGAAAATAAAGTAAATAATGCTACTGCACCTGTTTCAAAAGAAGGTGCAACCGATAACAAAAGACCTTTAAGAAAAGGTCCAAGAAAGAACTTTTCTAAAAACAATAGAAAAGATGCTCCTAAAGAATTTGAAGAAAGAGTAGTTGGTCTTAACAGAGTCACCAAAGTTGTTAAAGGTGGTAAGAGAATGAAATTTGCTGCTCTTGTCGTTATTGGAGATAAGAAAGGCAGATTTGGATTTGCTACTGGTAAGAGCGGCGAAGTCCCAGATGCTATTAAAAAAGCAGTCGAAAAGGCAAAAAGAAATGTTGTTACAGTTAAGATGAACAAAGGTGGCACAATTACCCACGATGTTGTTGGACAATTCGGAGCTACAAAAGTCTTCTTAAAACCAGCCCCAGAAGGTACTGGAATTATCGCTGGTGGTCCAGTCAGAGCCATTCTTGAATTAGCCGGTGTTAAAAACGTCTATAGTAAAGTTTATGGTTCAAGAACCGCTATCAACATTATTAGAGCTACAAATGAAGCAATTCGTTCATTAAAGAACTATAAAGATATTGCTACTTTAAGAAAAGGAGGTGAAGGTGATGTTAAATAATCTTAAACCTACTTGTGGAAGTAGAAAAGAAAGCAAAAGACGCTGCAGAGGTATCGGTAGCGGAATTGGTAAAAATGGTGGAACCGGAAACAAAGGTCAAAAATCTAGAGGAACTGGTAAAGTCGCTTTAGGATTTGAAGGCGGACAACTTCCATTATTAAGAAGATTACCAAAAAGAGGATTCAAGAATATTAATAGAGTAGAATACGCTGTTGTTAATCTTGATGTCCTTGAAACATTTGAAAATGGTGCTAAAGTCGATCTTTGTGCCTTAGTTTCAAAAGGATACATTGATAAAGAATATTGTGGCTTAAAAGTATTAGGAAACGGAACATTAACTAAGAAGCTTGATGTTACAGCTAAAAAGTTCTCAGCTAGTGCAAAAGAAGCTATCGAAGCATGTGGTGGTACAGCTACTGTTATCGAATAATTTAGTTGTTTAAACTCAGTATTTATTATAAAATTATTAATTGTATATGAAGAAACTTGTATCTATTTTCAAAAACAAAGAAGTCGTTCGTCGTATATTCTTTACGATTGCAATTTTGTTTGTTTTTAGGATCGGTTGCAATATTACCTGTCCTGGAATTGATGCTAGTAAACTCACAGATGAATTATCTAATGGAAGTAATAATATATTATCAATGATGAACCTACTTGGAGGTGGAGCATTACAAAATTTCTCCATCTTCGCTCTAGGTGTATCTCCTTACATTACATCTCAAATTATTATCCAATTATTAAGTATGGATGTTCTTCCTGCTCTTAGTGAATTAAATAAACAAGGACAATATGGAAGAAAGAAAATTGAGATGGCAACGAGATACTTAACGTTGATGCTTGCTGCAGTTCAAGCTTATGGTATTATCCAAACAGCTAAAACTACCGAGTGGATTACGTTTACATTAAATGATAATTTCTTAACTTATGTCTACGTTGTTTCTATCCTTGTTGGTGGATCAATGCTCGTCATGTGGTTAGGTGACCAAATTACCTCAAAAGGTTTAGGAAATGGTATCTCAGTTATCATTTTTGCCGGTATTATTTGTTCATTACCAAGCCAAATGTCAACTGCTTTTACAAAGTGGGTCTTAACTGGAACCGCTACTGGAAACTCAGTTGAAGCAACAAAAGGAGTATTTACATTTATAGCTTATGTACTTGCTTATGCTCTTATTATTTCGTTTGTTGTCTTTATCGAACTTAGTAGACGTAAAATTCCTGTCCAACACGCTACAAGAAGTGGAGGTAGCGAAAAGTTATCAAAAGCTAGCTTCCTTCCTATAAAAATTAATAGTGCTGGAGTTATTCCTGTTATCTTCGCAAGTTCTATCCTTATGGCTCCTAGCGTCATCGCTTCATTTATTTCTAGCGATGCTGCTAATGCCGAATGGCTTAACATATTTATGTATAACAAGCTTTACAATACAGGTGGAGTAATGATGCCTTGGGGCTTAATTATTTATCTTGTACTTGTCTTTGTCTTTACATTCTTCTACGCCAATCTTCAAATTAATCCTACAGCTTTAGCTGAGAATTTCCAAAAGAACGGAAGTTATATTCCTGGTGTTAAACCTGGTGTTGAAACTGAAAAGTATGTTCGTAAGGTTTTAAACAGAATTACACTTATTGGAGCTTTAGCTCTTTGTGTAATTGCTGCTCTCCCTGTCGTACTTACCTTAACTGGTGTCTTTGGAAATGATTCTAACTTAGCTTTAGGTGGAACTGGTTTAATTATCGTTGTTGGTGTTGCTCTTGAGTTAAATAACCAAATGAACGGTTTAATTGCTGGTAAGAGTTACGATGAAGTTATTGGAGGAATGTAATATATGTTATCTATTATTTTAATGGGCCCTCCTGGAGCAGGAAAAGGTACAAACGCAAAACGCATCGCAAGTGAATATAAGATTCCACATATCTCTACTGGTGATATGTTTAGAGAAGCTATTAAAAACAAGACTCCTTTAGGAGAGTTAGCTTCTTCTTATATTAATCAGGGATTACTTGTTCCTGATGAAGTTACAATTGGCTTAGTTAAAGAAAGATTATCAAAAGCTGATTGTGATAAAGGTTTTCTTCTTGATGGCTTCCCAAGAAATATTGCTCAAGCTGAAGCATTAAGCAAAATTGGAGAAGAGATCAAAAAACCTATTAATTATGTTATAAATCTCGTCGTCGATGAAACTATCTTAATTGATAGAATCAGCGGCAGAAGAGTTTGTAAAACATGTGGTGCTCCATATCACATCAAAACAATGAAACCTTCTAAAGAAGGAATTTGTGATTTATGTGGTGGTGAGCTTTATCAAAGAAAAGATGATAATGAAGAAACTTTAAAGAGTAGACTTCATGAATATCATCTTCAAACTGAACCACTCATTGAATACTATAAATCTTTAAATGTCCTTCGTGACGTTAATGGTAGTCAAGATTTAGACGTATTATTTAACGAAATTAAAGAAATTTTAAAGGGTGAGTAATGGCAATTATCATTAAATCACCCCGCGAAATTGCTTTAATGAAAGAAGCAGGTAAAGTAATTATAGGGCTTTTCAAAGTTTTAAAAGCCCATACAAAACCTGGTATTTCCACATTTGAACTCGATAAAATTGCTAAAAGCTACATCACGATGAATGGTGGTATCCCTTCTAGCAAAGGTTATGGAGGCTTCCCTGGAAATATATGTATTTCCGTTAATGACTGTTTAGTTCATGGAATTCCATCAAGATCAATTATCCTTAAAGAAGGAGACATTGTTTCTTATGATGTTGTCGTCTCTAAACATGGTTATATGGCAGATGCATGTAGAACATATCCGGTTGGAGAAATAAGTGACGAAGCAAAAAGATTGATTCAAACTACTAAAGAAGCATTCTTTAATGGGGTTAAACTTATTAAACCGGGTATACGTCTTGGAGTTGTAAGCCACGCAATTTATAAAACAGCAATTGAACAAGGCTACACAGTAACAAGCGAATTTACTGGACATGGAATCGGAAGAGAAATGCATGAAGATCCTTACGTTCCTAATGTTGGTAAAGAAAGCGATGGTCCAATATTAAAAGCAGGTATGACACTTGCAATCGAACCTATGATAAATCAAGGTAAAGTTGATTTAATCGTGGAAAAAGATGGTTGGACAACAAGAACTAAAGACGGAAAACTTTGTGCTCACTATGAAAATACGGTCGTTGTGAGTAATGATGGCTATGAAATTATTACTTTAGATGAAGGAGAAAACGAATTTTAAATGGCAAAACAAGATGTTATAACCGTCGAGGCAGTAGTTGTTGAAACTTTACCAAATTGTAATTTTAAGGTAAAGCTTGAAAACGATGTTGTAATTCATGCCACAATCTCTGGAAAAATAAGAATGCATTACATTAGAATTCTTCCAGGTGATAGAGTTACAGTCGAATTATCGCCTTATGATTTAAATAATGGCAGAATAGTCTTTAGACATAAGTAATTAGAAGGAGGAAAATTTATGAAAGTAAGACCTTCAGTAAAACCAATTTGTGATAAGTGCAAGGTAATTAAAAGACATGGCAGATTAATGGTAATTTGCTCAAATCCTAAGCACAAACAAAGACAAGGTTAATTTTTAGGAGGAAAAAGTATGGCACGTATTGTAGGTGTTGATATCCCAAACGATAAGGTTGTTGTTGTCGCTTTAACTTATATTTTTGGTATTGGTAAGACAACAAGTAAACAAATTTTAAAAGCTACTGGAATTGAAGAAGGAAAGAGAGTTAAAGATTTAACTGATGCTGAATTAGCTAAAATCAGAGCTGAACTTGCCCACTACAAAACAGAAGGTGAATTAAAGAGAGAAATTCTCTTAAATATTAAGAGACTTCAAGAAATTGGCTGCTATAGAGGTATCAGACATAGAAGAGGATTACCTGTAAGAGGTCAAAGAACTAAAACTAATGCTCGTACTCGTAAAGGTCCAAGAAAGACAATTGCGAATAAGAAAGAAGCAGTTAAGTAATAGGAGGTAGAAACAATGGCACAAAAACAAACTACCCGTAAAAAGAAAATTAAAAGATCATTCTCCAAGGGTGTTGCTCATATTCATGCAACATTTAATAATACAATTATTACAATTACCGATGAAAAAGGTAATGCAATTGCTTGGAGCAGTAGTGGTGTTTTAGGTTTCAAGGGAGCAAAGAAGAGCACTCCATTTGCTGCTCAAGAAGCTGCTGAAGCTTGTGCAAAAGCTGCTCTTGAACAAGGAATCAAGACTGTAGACGTCGATGTTAAGGGTCCAGGTGCTGGTAGAGAATCAGCTGTTAGAGCTTTAGCTACTGCTGGACTTACTATTACAAGTATCGTCGATACTACTCCAATTCCACATAATGGTTGCCGTCCACCAAAAAGACCACGTGGTTAATGAAAGGAGATTATAGAAATGGCAGAAAATGATTTAAAAATCGCACATCCATTTAATAAACCAAAATTCGAAATCGCCGTTTTAAGAGAAGAAGAAAATTATTGCAAAATCGAAGTTAGTCCACTTGAAAGAGGTTATGGTTTAACTTTAGGAAATGCTATGAGAAGAGTTCTTCTTTCTAGCTTACCTGGAACAAGCGTCTACGCTCTTGAAGTTGAAGGTGCTGTTCATGAATTCTCTGCTGTTAAGGGTGTTGAAGAAGATTTAACTGAAATTATCCTTAACTTAAAAGACTTAGTCTTAGAAAGCGATACAGTTGGTGAAGCTGAATATGAAGTCACCGTCGATGTCGATGGAGAAAAAGTCTTAACTGCTGGTGATCTTGATACTCCTGCTGGATTAGCTGTTATTAACAAAGATTTAGTTATTGCTCATGTTGCTGATGGTGGCCACTTACATATGGTATTACATATTAAGAATGGTAGAGGATATGCAACAAGCGAAGAAAATAAAGAATACACAAGCGGTTACACACATAGAATTGCAACCGATAGTAACTATTCTCCAGTCGTAAGAGTCAATTATAAGGTCGATCAAACTCGTGTTGGTCACGATCCAAGATTTGATAAACTTACCCTTGAAGTTTGGACAAACGGAGCAATTAAACCAGTTGATGGCGTCGTCTTATCCGCAAAAATGTTAATCGAACACTTTAATTACTTCACAGCTCTTGATGGAAATGTATTCTCCAATCTTAGCTTAGAAAAGAATGAAGAAACACTTCAACAAGAAGAAGAAACCAATTACTCAATTGAAGATCTTGACCTTTCCTGTAGATCATACAATTGTTTAAAGAGAGCTGGAATTCAAGATGTTAAAGAATTAACACAAAAGACTGAGCTTGAAATGATGAAATATAGAAATCTCGGTAAGAAATCCTTAAAAGAAGTTAAAGATAAACTTGCTCAAAAAGGATTACACTTCAGAGAAGAACGTTAAGGAGATATAAATTATGCAAATCGGAAGAAAGAATGTACATGGTAAAGGTGGTGTCCGTTTTAAGACTCCTTATACCTCAAGCAAGAAGAAAGCCCAAGTCAGAAACCTTGTTACAGAACTTGTAATTTATGAAAAAGTTACAGTTACACATTCAATGGTTAAACCTGTCATCAAAGAATTCGATCACTTAGTTACATTAGCTAAGAAAGGCGATCTTCATTCAATTAGACAAGCTGCTAGCATTTTAAAGAAATACAATGTTGCTAATAAACCAGAAGCTTTAGATAAATTATTTAAAGATTTATCAAACAGATTCGCTTCAAGAAATGGTGGATATTTAAGAGTTTATAAACTCGAAAATAGAAAAGGCGACAATGCAAGTGTTAGAATGTTAACTCTTGCTGATTAATTAAATTAAAACTAAAAATTGACCAGTGAAAACTGGTCTTTTTTATAAAAAGAGATAGGAAATCATATGGTTTTTAAAATAAAATGTCCCCTTTTAAAGGGACATTTTATTTTGTTTA
>JAEDIE010000012.1 GCA_016296775.1 Bacilli bacterium
TTATAAAAGATATCGTCACTATTAAGTAATTTTTTATCTATATTACATTTAAAATTTTGATCAATAATATTGTTATCATAATCGCTCGTTAAATATCCATCAATATTTTCATTTTTTATAAAAAACATTTTTCCTTTTTTACCATTTCCAAAAGAAATAGTCTTTATCATATATATATCATCATCAATAAAATCACACGAAGTATTATCAATCTTTTTTTTAGATTTTATATCTATTTTATTAAAACAATTGTTATTTGCAAATCCAAAACAAATTGACATAAAAGAAACGCTTATTAACAATATGTGTTTTTGAAACATAGCCATCTTCTCCTTAATTTAATTTAACATAATTAATAAATGAATACAACCATAATGAAAAAGGTTATTTAATAATAAATATTTTCGATTTTTTCTTAATTGATAATAGTTTAGAATTATAATTAAATTTTTAAATTTAAAAGATAAATGAGAAAACATTAGGTTTTCCCATTTATTTTATTTTTTATTAAGTAAACTTTTAATAATAAATAATTGAGCTCTCTTTGGTAAAATGTTTAGCAAAACCAAACCAAATGAACGATGAATCTTATATGTTAATTTAGGATGTTTCTTTAATGAAACTTTATAGATTAAAGAAGCTAATTTTTTTGCTTTAAGTGGTTTTCCCATAAATTTTGAAACTAATGTATAAAAATGTTTAGCCTGTTTTTTATATAATTTAGTTTTATTTGCTAACTCTTTTGTATCAGTTAATGAATTTTTACTTAATTTAGTTTCTATTGATCCAGGTTGAATTGTGATAACTTTATTTCCAAGTAAATTTAATTCTTGTCTTAAAGCGTCAGCATAAGTTTCTAATGCAGTTTTTGAAATATTATATAATCCATTAAAAGGCATAGGGGTAAAGGAAGCTACTTCACTAGTTAAAAGAATTATTTTCCCTTTATTTGATAAGAATTTAAAAAAAGTATGATTAACTAACATTGTTCCAGTTAAGTTTATTTCAATTAACTTTTTAATATAGTTGAAATCAGTTTCAACTAAACTGGCCATTTTATGAATTCCAGCAATATTTATAATTAAATCTAATTTAATATTGTTATCTTTTAAATAGTTTTCAACTACCTTAAGTGAGTTATAATTTGTAATATCACAAACAAAATTCACTATGTTTTCCCTGCTATTTTTAGATTCAACGATATCTAATCCAATACAAAAATGGTTATTTAGTGCGAATTTTTCAATTACACTTTTCCCAATTCCGTTACTACATCCAGTTATTAATACATTCATAATTAAAATATAGTTATACTAACTTCATCTTCACTTATAGAATTAACTTTAATTGAATAATTAAAGAAACTTCCATCATCAAATCTATTAGTAGAAAAAGGAATCATTGAAGCTCTTGAATTAACTGAAGAACTATAAAAATCGATAGTAGTTCCTTCATAAATTAAATCTTGATTATTTGCTACAAAGAAAGTTCCTAAAGTATTTCTTGAAGCATTTCCACTAATTAAGCTAGTTAAAACATAACTATTATGATTAGTTGGACAATAATATCCTTCTTTTGTACTAGCAGTATTTGAAAATTTAGTCATTATCATATCGTTTATTGAATCTGTATAATCTAAATTAGCATCAACTCCTCTAGCATCAATATGAGTAATTCTTATACCATTTTTAGAATAAAATCTAATAATTCTTCCATCAGTGTAAAATGTTGAAGGATAACCTGCCGTTGAATCAAGTTTATTAATTGAATCATTTTTAACATACTCAATCATAAAATATTCATCAAAAGGAGTATTATTATATTCTTTTGTAGGTAAAATAATACATTCTCCATCACTTAATAGACTTTTCAATTCAATATTTACTTCTCCATAATCTCCATTAACAACATAAGGATTTACCCAACCTAAAGCAAATTTAGAAAAAGCACTATGATCTCCAACATTATTATCCATCATATCTAATCCACCCATTGGTGAAGTATAAGGATTAAGTCCTCCACTATTTGAAGTATCATAATAATCTCCTAATCCTAATTGATGACCAAATTCATGAATATACGTATGAGTATCAATCTTAGTTTTATCACTTCCTTTATATAACATATCAAAACTAGACCATGAATAAGTCATTAAAGAAGGAGAACTTAAATTAGCTTTGTTTTTATTTAAAACATTGTAATAAGTAAAATTCCAGAAAGTTGAACTAGATAAACTATTATCATCTAAAAAAGTAGGACATCCATATATAAAATATATTCCATCAATAAATCCATCTTTATCGTTATCATACTTAGTTAAATCAATATTTAAATTATTTTTAATATAGTTTATTGCCTTTTCTGTAGGATAATATGTTCCACAATCAAGAGTATAATTAGATATTGAACTTGAAGCTATCTCATTCACATCCATTTCTAAATCAATCCAAGGAGTAACTTCTCCTTTTATTTTTAATTTACTATAACTAGAAATATTGTAGTAATCACTTAATGAGTAATAACCTAAAGAAGATAATGAGTCTTCTTTAAAGAAAGCATCTTCAATTATTTTTAAGTTTTTACTTGTAGCATAGCTTTCGTATCCTTTAATTTTTAAAGGAACAACTAAAAGATTATTTGTTCCAATACTCTTAAAGTGAGGATATCCTCTATTTTTCCATAAAGTATAATATGAGTTTAATTCATTATCTTGATTATAAGTAGTTACACTAAATTCATTTAATTTAGAAGTAGTAATAACAACATTATTTTCATTTTCGATTAAAGAAAAGATATATTCTCCACTTGGTCTTTTAACTAAGTTTTCATCATTTGCTACAACTTTATCAAGAACATAATTTGAATTTAAATTAATCTTAAAAGTAAAGTTATCTCCAGCTTCATATTGTTTAGTTTTATCATAATCTACACTTAAAGCTTCATGATCAAAATCAAAATTCACTATGATTTCCTCACTATTTTTTGAATTTGAGCATGAAAATAATTGAAAAGCAACTAAACTAAATAATGCTAAAGAAACATTTACTTTGTTCATATTTTATAATCTCCATCACTACAATGAATGGTTGAAAAAGCACTTCCTGTAGCACACTTATACGATTCACCTTGATAGATAATAGGTTTATCAATAGCTTCTAATTCACTTACTGTTCCTTCGTAATTTACACTTTCAAGTAAAGCTCCAAAGAATGGATTTTCAAAATATTTAACAGATTTAGGAATTGTAACTTTACGAAGAGAATAATAATCGTATGATTCTTCGTAAGGATTATTAGAAACATAGTTAAAACATCTAAATCCTAAAGTTTCTGTTGTTGAAGGAATAGTATATTCTTTAATATTTTTACCACTTGGATAAGCAACTAAAGTTGATAAATCTTTACTAAACAATACTCCATCAATGCTTGTAAAATAACTATTTGAAGCACTAACTTGAAATCCAGTTAAACTTAAACAAGCTGTAAAAGCTCCTTCTCCAATAGTTTCTAATGTAGCTGGAATATTAATTTCTTTTAATAATTTAACAATATTAAAACAATATGATCCAATTTCTTTTAAACCTTCGTTTAAAGTAACACTCTCTAAAAAATCACAACCAGTAAAACAGTTAGATCCAATAGAAATGATACTTGAAGGTAAAACAACATTTTTAACACCAGTATAAGAAAAACTTGAATCAAGAAGATACTCAACTCCTTCACAAAGTGTTACATCCTTAAGTCTTAAATCATTAAAGAAAGCCCATGGATGTATTGTTTTTACACTTCCAGGAACAATAATTTCTCTTAAATAAGAACAATCTCTAAATACATAAGAATTAAGTTCAGTTAAAGAAGAAGATAATTTAACATTATCTAAAACACTACATGTTTTAAAAGCACTTTCTTTAATTGTAGTAACATTATTCTTTAAATTTACTGTTCTTAATTTATTACATCCTTCAAATGCATTCTCTTCAATGACTTCTAAAGAATCATTAAATTCAGGATAAATAATATTTAAATTTTTATAGAAAGCATATTTTCCAATAGTAATAGTATTACTTGGAATCTTAAAATTACTAACTGTATTTCTTGGAGCACTTACTAATGTTTTACCATCTTTAGTAAATAAACAATCTTCAATAGCTTTATATTTAGCATTATTTTCATCAACACTATATTTAGAAATTGATTGAGTATTCATAAAAGCTTTTGGATTAATAGATTCAATATTTTCACTTATATGAATTTCATCAATCATTGAAAAAGAATAATTAGATAAACTTGCTCCTGAAGAATCAGTAACAAAATCGATTGATTTAACTTTTTTATTTAAATAAGTAGCAGGAATATCTAATCTAGAAGGCACATTTCCACTTGGATAATATCCAATAATTGAATATGTATCATCACTATTTTTATTAAATGTAAAATCTCTTAAGTTGGTACTTCCTTCAATTTGATTCACTGTTTTTAAGTAAATTGAAATTACATTAACTCCTCTTTCTAATGTAATATTTGAAATATTTTCAACTTTTGTATCGTTTAAAGTTACATAATTTAATTCATATCCATTAGAAATTGTTAATTCTAAAGAAATAATATCATTTTCTAAATAATGGTCTTTTTCGTTAATAACTTTTACTTCAACTAATTCACTATTAAAGTTAAATTTTAAACTTGCAGTATCAACTTTAACTTCAGAACACGATGCTAAATAAGAAGAAAAAGTTAATGAAGATAATAATATTGAAGCTAATAATATATTTTTTCTTTTCATATTTTTACTCCTTATTCAATAACTGTATTAAATGGTAATGTAGTATTACCATATGAAGAAAATCTTAACGTAATAGTTCCAGTTGAAGATGGACCACTTGAAAATAAATCAGTATAAGCATAATTAATTGTTACTAATTTAATACTTGAATCGTTATCTAATGTTACACTAATTTTAGAAGAATAATTTCCATAAATACTTCTTAATTCACTTGCAACTGGTTGGAAAGCTTTTTTACCAATATCAATGGTAGCATCGTTTTCACTAACATAACTATTTGTAGCGTTATCAAAAGTAAATAAATCAACACTAACTCCATTAATTTGAGGAGTTAATGAAGAATAATCATATTTATCTTGGTTAATTTTTCCAAATTTAGTGTTATTTGATGGGATCCAAAGTTTTAATTCTTCATCATATTTTCTAGCTTCATATTTATTTGAACTTGGATTGATAGCTAAAACATAATCATAAGTTGAATCAATATTGTTTTCGTTTCCATCACCTTCATTAGTAAATTCTTTTACATAAACACTTTTTGAATCATAATAAATATTTCTATATGTAATTTTTGTAGAAGAATCACTCTTATATGAGACATTTAATGTTAAATTTGATCCATCAAAATTAGAAAACGCTTCTTTTAATTCACTATTTTCGTATTCTTTTGAAGGTAAGGCTTCTAAGTGAGTTAAGTTATTTTTTCCTTCATTTAAAATATAAAAATCAAATGTTTGTTCAATTGAATAATATAAATATGTTCCATATGTTGAATCATATTCTGAGACATATCTAGTTGTAGGAGAAAATTTAATTCTTGTAATATCGTTATTTTTATTAACTGTAACTTTATTTTCTTTAGGTGGATTAATTGTACCTAAAGTATAAAATCCACATAATCTATTAAAAATAAAGCTTAGTTTATCGTTATCTAATGTGTAAGTTAAGTCATCAACTTTAGTAAATTCTTCACTTCTAATAAAAGTAAATGGATTATCAAAAGCAGCTGCACTCAATGTAACTTTATTGTATTCGTCAAGTACATAATCTCTTCCAATAGTATTTTCACTAGTTAAATATTCACTATAAAGATAACCTTCTTCATCTTTAAAATAAATTCCACTTGTGTAAGGGACAAAATCTTTATAGTTATAATCATAAACTGTTACTGAACGAGAAAATCCATCATTTTGAAAAGTAAATGAGAAGTTAGATTCACTTCTTAATTCACTTTCTTCAGTTATAGTTGTATCTACTTTTGTAAAATTACTATCTTTATAAAATGTTCTCTCTTGGACTAAACTTCCTTCAAATTGGAATCCGCTTCTAAGTTTAGTTAAAGCTTCATCTAAAACTGAGGTAGTTTTAATAGAAGTATTTGAACAAGAAAATAAAAGTAAAGAAGTAGTTAAAAGAGAAATAAATTTAATGTTTTTCATATTAAGCTACCTCCACATCAATGTTATATGGCATTTTTACATCATCGCCATATTTATAATAAATTTCATAAGTTGAATGACAAATATAAAGTGTATAGTCAATATAATATCCACAAATAACTTTTTCTAATCTATTATTTTCATCTAAATAAACCTCAACTCTATTTAAATAATCAAAGAATCCAGCTTCACTAACTGCAAATGTTGGAAGGAAACATCCATCATATAACCAATATTGAGCCATAAATTCATCTAAATAATAGAAATTACCTTCTTCATCATATTTAAATATATTTTCATTAATATCTTTAAATATTGGTAAGAAATCATAATATGTATATCCAATTAAAGAAGGATAAGCACTAGTTGTACTCCAAGTTCCATCATAATCTCTAACATAAGGATATAAAAAATCAGTTGTACTTCCTTTTCTTTTCATTAATAAGAAGTCGCTAGCTGTAACTCCAGTTATTTCATCTTCATTAGCGTAATCATAAACTTGATAATAAATCTTTTCTTTATCGTAATATAGATTAACTGTTTCATAGGAAGGAACTTCAGGTTCATCATCGTACCATGTATGATTGATTCTTTTAATATTCATTTTAGAATCTTCCATTACATCAAAAATTGGGCGTAAAACCTTGCTCTTTTCATTTTCTTCATAAGGAGCTAAAGCAGCTCTTGCTTCACCTTCTCCTTGGAAAGTAAAATTAAAGTTGATTTTATAAATTTTACCTACATATGAATAAGAATAGCTGCTATTTGCAATACTTTCTTTATATTCACTTGTATTAACAATCATTGTTGAAATTTTATTATTTGAATCAATTTCAACTAAACTTCTATCAATATTTGAGCTAAAAGCACTTGAAATAATTGAGAACATACTAGTTAAAATTAAAGAAGTTTTTTCTTCACTTAATGAATAAAAACTATCACCATAATCAACAAAATCTCTATTTTCAATCATTAAAAATGGATTTAAAAATTCATTTGCACCATAAGAAATATAGTTTCCTGTGCTAGAATCAATAACTTCTTCTTCAAATACTTTGTTGTCGTATCCTAAATATCTAATACCAACTCTTCCCCCATCGTTATATAGATTTTCATCTACAACCATGTGTCTTTCATTTAATCTATCGGTAAAAAATATTTTTCTATCTAATCCTACGTATCTTTCTTTATTTTCATAAATAAATGAAAAATCATAGTATAATGTTTGATCTTCTTTATCACTTAAACTAGTAAATGTATTATCCTCGTAATATCTACTTTTTTCTTCAATAATTCCACTAACTTTATAACCTTTTCTCATTAAGCTAATCGCTTCATTTAATGAAGAATTGTTATTAATATCAGTAGAATTTGAAGTGGAAGAACATCCACTTACTAAAAGAAGGAGGGTAAATAAACTTAATATAATAGGTTTTTTATTCATTATTATTCTCCTTTCATTTATTCTGGATCGGTTTCAGAAGGAATATTATTTTCTTCACCTGGTTCTTTTCCTTCTTCACCTTCATCAGTTCCATCTAAGAATCCCTTAATACAACTAATTTCAAGGTTATCTTTTTTCGTAATAACGCTATCTTTTGGAGCATCTCCCCAAGAAAAATCACTTACCCCTTGAACTAAAAATCTCATTTCAGAATCACTTAGCATTGTAAGAGTATATCTAGCATTTTTATTTAAGTTATATAATCCAAAATCACCAATAAATACTTGGCTAACAGATACTAATTTAATAAGGTGACATACAGGAGTATCATAAACATAATTTCCATTTTCATCTTCAACATAATTTTTAGAAGGATTAATTCGATAGTTATTTGTTCCTTCAGTTCTTGTTAAAGCATCGTAATATGTGAAGTCTTTTTCAGTTAACAAAGTAGTATTAAAACAGTTATATCCTATATAGTTTTCATTAATATTTGCTTGGAAACTTGGATCAGTAAATCCCGTATATGATGTACCAAAATCATGTAATATTGAATATGAACTTCCGTTTTCTTCAAATAAAATTAATTTTTTATCTGATTCTCTAAAAGCATATCCAAAAGAAACAGAATTATCTTCTACACTCTTCCAATAAATAGCATTTTTAGTAATAGTGCCTTTTAATTCAGCACTTTCAACTGTGTAACTTACATTACTTTGAAGTTCTCTTAAGAATGTGTTTGGAGCTTTTGAAACTTCTTTAAAAGCATTTGGATCTTCTTTTACTATAAAATCTAAGCTAACACCTCTAATTGTTTCATCGTTAGGTATAATATTAACTGTAAACAAATCAGTGCTATTTGTAATATCGCTTTCTAAGAAAACATATCCTTCATTAACACTTGTAGTATAGTCAACAAATTTTACTCCATCATCCTTAACACCATTTGTCGTGGTGACTAGTAAAACTTCTAAGCCAGAAAAAGATAAGGATTCACCAACAATATATTCACTTTTTGTAGGTAAGCTACTTACTTTTAAAGTTTTTACAACAACTTGTGGGGTATCTTCTATATCATCATCTATTTTGCTATTACAACTTGAAATAGACAATACTAATAAAGGAAGAACTAAACATAGTATAGATTTAACATTTCTTTTCATAAACCCTCCAAAATTTATATATTAAATTAATTTAATATATAATTAACTTATATTACCAATTAATTGCCATTATATCAATAAATGAAACTTTCAAAAAATTACACGTATTTAATTAGACTATTAAAAATTTTTGTCAATTTATTCAAAATTAATATCATAGAATTTAATAAATAATATATGATTTCTTATATATTTTTGTTTTTTTACAATTAAAGAAGGTTCGTCAATCGAACCTTCTATTAACTTTGTTTTTATTTTAATTACATTCCATAGAATGTATCTGTAAATACAGGTGTACCTTCACAAGCAGAACTAATATACCATTCAACTGTAAGTGTTGTACTTGTTCCAATATTAATTGTAAATCCAAATGTATATAATGTGGCTGGATCACCATTTTCATCATAATCATCAATACTAACAGTATCGCCAAACATACATGCTATTGTATTACTTACAATACTAGTATCAGCATAAACTATTCCACTTGCTGGAGTAATACTTGAATATTCATCTGAAATATATGTTCCATTTGTATCACTAGTAAATGTAAATTGAATAGCTTCATCTGTATATGAAGAATAGAATGCTTTACCATTAAGAAGACTCTTAGCAGTAACAGCAACTGCTTCAGTAATTTCTACTGTAACCCAATCAGATTTAATTGAAGAATTAAGACCACTAATAGCTCTAAATTTAACTGCTCCAGCAGTAGTTCCTGTTTTTAATGTGTAACCTGTTGTCCAACCACTTGCTTGTACAATCGAACATCCAAGATCATCACCATCAAATTCGAAAGCAATTGGAGTATCAGTCAATGAATCATCGTTAAACATATAAGCAATAGCAACATCTTTTCCAACTTCAACACTTGTCTTTTCTGCTTGAATTGCTAAACTTGTAAGTTCTGCTCTACTAGCATCAAAATAAATTTCCATCTCAACATTTAATGAAGTAATAATAAAGCTTCCGCTTGTATCAGTAGGAGTAAATTTGAATGAAGGAGTTGATCCATATCCTTTTGAGACAGTACATCCACTTACTGCTTTAATTGCAAATTTGTCTAAACCTAAATTAACTCCCTCTGGAAGAACATCTTTAAGAGCGAGGTTATATTGATGAGTTAAAGTTAATCCACTTATATAACCATATTCAACAGGAATTTCTTCTCCAGTTGTAGAATCAGTACAAGTTAAATCAAAAGTTTTAACACCCAAAGTTCTTAAATCACCAATTTCAGGAGTTTCTTCAGCTCCAGCAGTTCCATAAGTTAATGTATAAGCTTGAACTGTTGACATTTTATAAACAGCATCACTATTTAAAGTTACTTTACCATCTGCCTTAGTGTAATTTCCTTCAGCATATGTTGTATTAGTAAATGAAAATTCATATGTATTTCCTTCACCAATAACTAATTTTGTAGTTAATTCATATAATGTTAATCCTGAGTATGAAGAATATTCATAATATCTTGTTGCTTCAAAACCACCTTCAAGCATTGTAATAGAATAAATATTATCGGTATCTGCAGTTATTTCTTCATCACTTACATAATCTTTTGCAAATGTTGTATAAATTCCACTATAAGCATAGGAAGTAACACCTGCATTTTTATTTGTATAATGAAGTGCTCCATCTGTAGCAGCATCAACTACTGCAATTGTTGATAATGATTCACTAACAGCACTTGTTTTATTATTAATGCTCTTTGTATAAACTCTATAATTTGAATCAACTACTTGAGTTTTTGTTACATCTCTTTTATTAGCATATGCAGAAGTTGTAGTTAAATCTTTAATAGTATATGTGTCTTCTGTTTCATTTTTAAATCTTTTATATGTTCCAACAACAGAATTAGTAACTGTCTCTGGATCACTATATTTAATTTCACTAACAGTCATTTCACTTAAAGCTAAATCATTTTCACTTAAATGAACTAATGTTGATTTAGCAAGATTATATGCTTCAGCTCCACTAACTGCAACAAAACTAACTTCGACTGTTGTATCATTTCCAACAACAAGAGGTAATGTTCCATCAACTAAAGCAGCAGTTTGATCTTCGCCATTTACTTTAACTGAACCAACTTTATAGCCAAATTTTGTTTCAACTGTAAGATTAATGTGACTTCCGTAAGTTACATCACTACATCCTTCAGGAATAGTTACGCTTCCTCCTTCACTAGCTGTTGCACTTACGTGATAAGTAACATCACTAAATGTTGCTTTTGCAACAATTCCTCCTTCTGGCATAGTTAAAGTTAATGTGTTATTTACAACTTCACTAAACTTATCAGTTCCATTAACTGTTAAAGAAGCTAAGGCAAAATGTTCTTCTGGAGTAACTGTTAATGTAACTTCTTCTCCAACAAGAGCAGTCAAAACACTAGACGTGATTTCTCCATGTCCTGTTGATGATAAACTAACACCTAAATGAGTTATAACTTCAGGTTCAGGAATTGTAGTTTCACTACATCCAGTAAGTCCAACACCTGTTAATAAGGCTGTTGCAGCAATTACTGCTAAAAATTTTGTTTTCATAATATAATTGTCCCCCTAATTTGTACTAGAATATTTTATATTCTAGAATCTTTATCAAAATTAAAATTGAATTATTTTAATATTTTTTTAATATTAAACAGTAAAAAGACAAGTAAATTATACCAAATCCAAATATTAACCAAAGTGGATTTTTAACAGTGTGATGCTCAAAATAAGTAACAACTTCCTTAACTTGAGGTAAAGCATCCAAATTTAATGACCAAAAATAAACGAATCCATAAGGAATAGTTACAATTAAACATCAAAGAATACAACAAAATAATATATTCCTTATACAAGAACATAGACCAAAACAAATAAACCATAAAAACTTAAAAAAACTATATAATTTCTTTTTGTTTAATAAAAAAGACAATAGAATTTTTCTATTGTCTAATAATTACTTTATCTTTTATATTCTTTAATTTAATTATTTTTGTTAGTTACATCTTTTTCTTCTCTATTTTTATTTGATCCAACAATTATATATCTAACAGAAAAGCAAATAATTGCTAATATTTCAAAAATAAAAGCAAATAAATTAATAGATTCAATCCACATTAATCCAATTGTAGTAGTTGAAAGAACTACCATAAAAACAAGAGGCATAAAATGAAATTTAGATATACCATCATTTTTAAAGAAATATAATAACATTAAGCCAAATGTTGGAACAAGAAGTAAAACTGAAGAAAATTCACTAATATAAATTAATACATTAAGTGGAAGATCAAGCCACGTTGGATAAATAACAGGAATTGACATTGAAAATAATGTTAAATAAATAACGCTAATAATCGTATCAAATCTTTTATCTTTGTTTGTTAAACATACTTCAACAGTCTTAGCAACCATTGAAGCAATTAAACATCCATATGAAACAAATTGAAGATAAGAAATAGTAAATCCGGTATGAGTCATACCTCCAAAAAGAAGAATTATCATTGGTAAAATAATCTTGAAATATCTTTTATCGTCAAGTACATATATCTCTTTTTTAAATATTACTTTAAACATTTCAATAGCTGGTTTAATAAATAAAATTGAAGCAGCAACTAAACTAGCAAGAGTAAAGAAATATGTACTAAAAGCATAAAAACCTCCTTCAAGCAAAGAAAGTTCTCCTCCTAAATATGTAGAAAAAATTAACGCTAGCAATCTTTCAATAAACAAAATAATAAAGTAACCTAGGAAACCTCCACAAATAATTTTATTGATAACAATTTCTCTTTTTGACATATTTACCTCCTATTAAAGTCAAATACTTGTTCTAATGATAATTGAGCTTTAGTTATTGGATCTTTACTAATATCCATAACATCTTTCATATATTCGTCCCATTTTTTAACTACTTCACTTTCATTTTGAATTTTACAAGCATATTCTTTCCCATACTCACACTCGTAATATCCAAAAATTTTATCATCAACAATCCAAATAGAGTAATTAACAATACCAGCTTTAGTTAACACTTCTTTCATTGATGGCCAAATCTCATTATGTCTTTTAATATATTCTTCCTTTTTATTAGGTTTTAATGTTGCTATCCAAGCATATTTTTCCATATTTTAATTAACCTCTCTTTTATTATATCATTTTTTAATATAAGAAGAGATTTTATATATACAACTAATAATTAATATTATTAATCAATAATATGTAATGACTTCAATCCATTATATATTCCGTTTTCATCATTAGAATTTGTTAAAATAAATTCTCTTTCTTTTAAAGAAAGAGGAGCATTAGCTAAAATAAATCCATACTTAACAGTTTCTAACATTCTAACATCATTATAGTTATCTCCAAAAGCAATTGTATTATCTAACTCTATATTATTTAGTTTACAATATTCTTTAATTGCTCTTCCTTTATCAACATCTAATTCATTAATTTCAATTAAAAAATTTGAAGATTTTTCAATATTAAAATCTTTAAATTTTGATTTTAAAGCAAGTAATATTTCATCAGTTTTTTCTTTATTACACATAAGCAAAATCTTATGTATTCCATTATTATTTACATTATCTATTGTACCTATTAAAGCAAAAGATTTAACTAAATCTTCTTCATGTTTAACTCTTTTATCAATAAAAGGTACAAGCCAGTCAAAAAAAGAAAAGATGTTATAAGTTAAGTCAAAGTTAGATTCATTAATAAAATCAATTATTTTTCTAGCTTTTTCTTTACTTATTGTTTTTGAATATAAAATATTATTGTTACTATCTAAAATTAATGCTCCTCCATAACAAATTAAAGGACACTTAATGTTATATTCTTTTAATAAAGGAAACAAAGCATTAGGAGATCTACCCGAAACTATACAAAAAGGAATACCTTTCTTATTTAGTTCATTAATCGAATATAAAGTAGAAGGTAATATTCTAGCTTTTGAATCAATCAAAGTTCCATCAACATCTGAAAAAACAATATATTTATTCATATTTATAATTATAAATACTTAACTTTCTATTTAAAACTTTTTTTATATAACTAATAAAATAAATTGAAAATTCTTATCAAATTATTTTTATAAATTAAAAATTTTTTAAAGAATTATATAAAAAACAATAGGTTTTCCCTATTGTTTTTCTCTTTTACTTAATATTAATAACTGCTTCACTAATAGGATCAAAAAGATGAATTTTATTAAGGCTAATATTTATTCCAACTTCACTAGATAAATCATTATCTAAATTGAAAGATACCTTACACAACAACTCTTTATTATCAATAAAATTAAGATGAAGTATATATTCATTACCTAAAAGTTCTTTTAATTCGATTTTAAATTTATATTCAAAATTACTATCTATTTCAATATTTTCACTTCTAATACCAACAATAACATCTATTATATCTTTATCATATATTTCTTCTATTTTACTTTTCTCAATAAGTAAGGTATTAATACGTTCATCAATTTGTCTTTGACTAGAAATATATAGTTTTCCAATTTGTTCTTTTAAAGAAGTTAATAAATCTAAGTTTATTTTATTAACTTCGATATTATTAAATTCTTTGTTTATTAAATTAAATATACATTCTTTTTTGTTATTGCCATTAAGTTTATATTTCTTATTAATAATTTTTATATCGTCTATACAATTAATTTTATTAATTAAACTAAATACATCTTCTTTAGATAATAAATATTCATTAATTTCATTATTAATAAATTTATCTATATAATGTAGTCTATTTTTATAAAATTCTTTAACTAATGAAAAAGTATTTTCATTAGTTTTAATAACAAAACCATTATTAAAAGATATGCAATTATTATCAATTTTAGCTTTTAATATGTTCATTTGAGGACTACCAATAAATGAAGCTACAAAAAGGTTAGCTGGTTTATGATATATTTCATCAGGAGTACCAATTTGTTTTATATACCCTTTATTCATAACAACTATTCGACTAGCCATTGTTAAAGCTTCAGTTTGATCGTGAGTAACATAAATTGAAGTAGCGCGTAACTTATTATGAAGCTTAACAATTTCACTTCTCATTTGAGTTCTAAGCTTAGCATCTAAGTTACTTAAAGGTTCATCAAGAAGGAATAATTTTGAATTTCTAACAATTGATCTTCCTAAAGCAACTCTTTGACATTGACCTCCGCTTAATTCACTTGGTTTTCTATCTAAATAATCTTCTAATTCTAAGATTTTAGCTGCATTTAATACTCTTTCTTTAATTTCGTCTTTTTTATAATGGTTAATTTTTAAACCAAAAGCCATATTTTCATATACGCTCATGTGAGGATAAAGAGCATAACTTTGGAAAACCATCGAAATATTTCTATCTTTTGGCTCTAAATCATTTGCTCTAAAACCATCAATATAAAGATCTCCACTTGTAATATCTTCTAAACCAGCAATCATTCTTAAAGTGGTAGATTTTCCACATCCAGAAGGACCAACAAAAACAATAAATTCTTGCTCTTTAATATCTAAATTAAAGTCATAAACAGCTTGAACATGATTATCATAAATTTTATTGATGTTATTTAAGGAAATAAAAGCTTCAGTATTTGGATTTTCTTCTAATTTAGTTCTTCTTTTTTCTTTTAAAAGAACTTGTTTATGATATTTTTCTCTAATTTTAAAGAGTTTTTTGTTAACTTTTTTCTCTTTAAATTTATTTTTAAGTTCATTAATTTTCTTATCTATTTTATTCATAAATAAATTGTTCCACCTCACTTTCACTTTTATATCCATTAATTGCTCCATCAACTAAGCAAGTTTTAGCTCCACAAGCATTAGCAAATCTCAAAATCTTAATTAAATCCTCACTATTTAAGTTATTTATATCTTTTGATTGGAGTTTAAATAGTACTCCAGAAAAGAAACTATCTCCAGCTCCAATTGAATCTTTTACCTTCACTTCTTTATTTTTTACTTTATAAATCTTATTTTTATAACTAACTAATGAACCTTCTTTTCCTAAAGTTACAAATATAAGTTTTAAATAAGAAAAATAAGAAATTGCTTCTTCTAAAGTATCTTTTTTAGATAAATATAATATTTCTTCTTTAGTAAATTTAACTATATCCATCCTTTCAATCATACTTAAGTAGTAATCTTTATAATCTTCATCTTTACTAAAAATATCATCTCTAATATTTACATCAAATGATTTTAAAAACTTACTTTCTTTAAAGTTATCTAATAAAGAAAACATTCTATTTCTACTATCTTTTGAAGATAAAAATAAACTACCAAAATGTACAATATCGTATGTTTTTCCCATCTCTTTTTCAATTTTTCTAAAATCAAAAAGATAATCAGAACCATACTTTCTAATAAATTCAAACTTACCTTCATTATTGCTATTTTTAATAAACAAAGCTAAAGTTGTTTGCTTATTTTTCTTTAAATTAATCTCAAATTTTAAATCTTTAATATTGCCTAATTCTTTTAAAATATAATTCCCAAAAGAATCATTGCCAATACTACCAATAAAGGTTGTTTTAACTCCTAAATTATTCAAATTAGTAGCTACATTAAAAGGAGCTCCACCTAGTTTAGCTTTAAAAGAAATAGAATTTTCTATTTCTTTTCCAATTAAATCAATTAATATTTCTCCAATTACTAAAACCATTATTTATTAAATTCACTTTCTAATATTTCATATTTTGCTTCTAAGAAAGAAGAAATTGATAATTCTTTTCCTTTTGAAAATGATAATAAAGAGAATGATTCTTTATAATCATCTACAAATATTTCAATTGTTGATCCATCAACAAATATATCAAAATTTAAATAATCTTTACTTAAATCAATATTGAGATATCTTAAACCTAAAGTAGACATAGTATGATCTACTCCATAAAGTTGAATCTTTAAACTTCTTCTATCAAGATATATTTTATTTTCTAATTTAGAAATAATTAATTTAACTTCTTCATCCTTGTTTTTAGTTAAGTTAATTTCAAAAACATTATGATTTACCAACTCAATTTTCATTTTCGCTCTATAATGAAGACCAAATTTAAAACTAATTTCTTCATTATTTTTAACTACACCTTCATAACAATTTTTTAAAGAAAATACTTTATCGTATTCTTTACGAGGAATAAATCTAATATGATTTTCTTCATCTAAAATACAATCTTTAAATAAAGATAAAGTATTAATAAAATCATCATTTATTTCATGTAAATAATATCTTCTTCCCCACATTTGAAGCCATGAAACACATATTTTTTCTTTATTATCAATTGTAGGAGCATAATACTCAAATCCATGATCAATTTCTTTAATATATTCAATATGCTCATTACTAGATAAAACATCTTTTCCTAAAGAAACATATACTGAACTAGAAACATTTAAAAAACTATCATCTATAGGCATTACATTTTGAGGAGACATAATTAAGAAATTATAATCATTTAAAGTTAAAAGATTTGGACATTCAAACATTGTTCCATATCTAAAATCTCTTAATAATACTTTTTCAAATTTAAACTCTTTTAAATCTTTACTTGAATAAAGTAAAGTCATTGCTTCTTTATCGTTTTTAGTACCAATTATTAGGTAAATAATATCGTTTTTAACAAAAACACAAGGATCTCTAAAATCATAAATATTAGCAAAAGAAGGTATTTTATCTACTCCAATAATTGGATTTAAAGGTGATTTAGTAAAATTAATACCATCTTTACTATAAGCTAAATTAATAGTTTGATAATACTTATTATCTTCATGAAGAGAAAATCCAGTATAGAAAAGATACATTGTATCACCTTCAACTAAAACTGAGCCACTCCAACAACCTTTATTATCGTAATATTGATCAGGAGTAATAGCTACTTTTTCTTCTTTAAAATGAATGAAGTCTTTTGTAGTGATATGACCCCAGGTCATATCATCATTAATATTATCAAAAGGATGATATTGATAAAATAGATGGTAAATACCATTAAATTTTACTAATCCATATGGATCATTAATCCAACCTACTTTAGGAGCAAAATGAAATTTTGGTCTAAAAACACTTCTTTTTGTCTTGTAATTTTTAATAAATTCATTAGCTTCATTAACAGTAAACATAATTTACCTCCTAATAATATTTCTTTAAACTTTCTTTTATAGCTTCTCCCCAATATGAATAACCTATATTATTCATATGAATTCCATCATTTAAGAATAATTTATCATTTACTAAATTATCTTCATTTAAAACATACTTACTAGCATAAATTACTTTTATATAATTTACACTTTTACTAAACTCATAAATTAATTCATTAGTTTTAAAAAATAATTCTTGTTTATCTTTAGCTTTAGGAACACAATTTAAATCAACAACATGAATTAAAGTAGATGGTAAATATGAATGAATTAATTCAAATAAAGAAACTAGTTCTTTTCCTATATTTATAGGATCTTCACTATTTAAACAATTATTGCTACCTATATAAATAACAATATGTTTAGGTAAATAAGGTAAAACTAATCTAAAGAATAAACTATCTTTCCATTCTTTAACTTTAGTTCCTCCAATTCCAACATTAATAGTATTAAACGGAAGTAAGAATTCTTTAGAATTATAAAACATCTCCATTGAACTACTTCCACATAAAACTATATTATTTGAATCAAATTCATAATTTGATTCATATTTTTTAGCTTTTATTTCAAATTCTTTATTTTCTAAAACTAAAGTAGAAGAAATATCTTTAATAGTAATAATAAACTTATAATCTACTAAATTATTACTAATAATCACCTTAATTTTATAATCCAAGTAACTACATTCTTTTAAATGATATTTAGAATTAAGTTTATAACTTAAAAACTCACTTATATCCTTACTATTTTTTTCTAATTTAAGAATAAATAAACTAGATAGACTTACTTCATTATTTATAATAGGAACATTAAATAAGCTAATAAATGTTATAATATCTTCATTTTTGTAGTTACTTGTTTTCATATCTTTAATTTATTAATCTGCTTGAATTAAAGTTGTACCATCAAATGTACCAGTAACGATAGTTCCATTACTATAATACATTGTACCATGACCTTTAATCCAATCATCTTCAAAATCACCTTCAAACTTTAAGAATTCTAATCCTGGTTCCCAATATACTGTACCATATCCATTACGACGATCATTAGCCCATTCTCCATCATATATTGCTCCAAAATTATATCTCATAACACCATGACCAACTTTTAAGTTATTTACCATTTCTCCTGTATAAACATTATATTGTTGATGAGTAAATTCGGCTGTAGGATCTACCATATAATACTTAGTTCCACTACCATTAGGATTTCCGTTTTTCCATTCTCCATAATAATAATCACCCATTGTCCAAAGCATATAGCCCATTCCATGCATCATATTATCGTGAGTTTCACCTACATATATACATCCACTATCCCAAGTGATTCTTCCATTACCTTCCCATACACCTTCAGACCATGTACCTTCATAGACAGTTGATGTAGCATATTCCATTACACCATATCCATCATAAAGGCCATCTTTAAAGAAACCGGTATAAATATTTCCATCTTCATCTTCTTTAGTTCCATATCCATTTAATAATGGATCTTCTTTTGGTGTAGAATCACAACCAGTAGCAAATAATAAAACTGAGCAAACGCCAATTATTAATAAATTTCTTTTTCTCATAAGTACTCCTTAATTTTATTAAACCATATCTCATAACCTTTTGAATTTAAGTGAACATAATCACTTGAAAAATAAGTATTTAAGTTAGAAATTGGCTTGTTTTCACTTATAAATAAATTTTGTGTATCAACAAATATTAAGTTTGGATTAGAAGAACACATTTCTTCAATAGCTTTATTATTTACTTGTTCAATATCAAAGTAATTTAAGAAAGCTGGTGAAGGTTCAATTCCTAAAAAATGAATCTTTACATTAGGATTAGCTTTAATTAATGATTCACTAATTTTAGTAAATGAATCAACTATTTGCTCTTTAGTAAATCCAAAATGTGTATCGTTAAATCCTAAATGAATAAATACTTTATTCGGAGTAAATGGTTTAACTAACTTTTCATGTAAAATAACCCATTCACTTCCAACAGTTCCACCAATTCCAGTATTAATACAATTTAAATCTTTAGTATCTTCTTCATAGTTAGCTAAACCATAACTAGCTTGCCACATATCCATATAAGAGTCTCCACAAAATAAAATATCACATTGTTTTCCCTTATATTTTTCTTGATATTGTGTACTTCTTAAATTTTCAGGATCATAACTAAATTCTGTTGTATTCTTATATTCTTCTAGTAATTCTAATTTTTCAGTAGGATCTCCACTTCTTTTTAAAGCATTAAAGAAACCTTTAATGTAGCCTTTTGGAGTTAAGTTTTCATCCATAAAGTACATTGTTCCATTTCCATAAATCCATTGAGTAATTTCATAATCAAAATTACCAATATATCTATCCATATAAAGATTAGATGGTCCTCCTACAATTGAAGCATTAAATCCACATTTAGAGAAATCTTGAATACCAAAACCTTTTCTATAATATCCACTATTTCCATCAAAATATATTCCGCCTTCATAGATTGACCAATCACCAAATCTAATTTTACCTTCACCTATTTGTTTAGCCTCAAATTTACCTAAAGAAGCCATCTTTCCTTTAAAATAATGGACTCCTTCTCCATTTAAAGCATATGGAGGATAATAAATTGTACCAACTAAACCAACATTACTACCATTTTCAAAAGGACCAACATATTTTGTATTGGTTCCAAAATCAAAGATAGCTTCTTCATCATGATACAAATTATCTTTAAATTTACCTGTATAACTTCTTTTATTAGGTAATTCTAATTTTCCTTCTAAATAATTAAAAGTAAAATCATCATTTAATCTTCCTTTTCCTATAAAAGTAGTTCCTTCAGTTTTAGAAACATAAGTACAATCTTTTGTTTCATCTAATTTATTATTAATAAAACTACCTGTTAAAGTATCTAAATTTTTAAATTTAATAGTTCCTTCTCCATCCATTAAACCATCCTTCATAGTACCACTATATTTATTACCATTACCTAAATCAAAATTAGAAACAACATCTCTTTTAACTTCATTTACATTAGAAGGTGTACAAGAAGTAAATAAACAAGCTGAAAACAATAAAGCTGAAGTTAAATTAAATATCAATTTATATTTTCTTTTCATTTGTTTCTCCTCTTTCTTATGTAAAACACCAGGTGTTTTACATAAGAATTAAACTATTAAAATGTAATTTCTGTAGCGTTTTCGTATCCTTCTCTTAAAGTTAAAGTAGAAGTGGCATCTCCTAATCTAGTTCCTCCATCCCAGTTACCTTTAGCATAACTTAACGGATTTCCACTAGCATCTTTAAAATACCAAATTCCATCTCCTTTAACCCAAGAAGATTTATCAAATTGACCTTCAAATCCATCAATTAACAAAGTAGAACTACCACCACTAATCCAACTACTATATTCATCTACAATCCACTTGTTAAATCCAAATCCATGACGAAAATAACTCCATTCACCATTAACATATAAATCACCTTCATAAACAGAGTTATTTGGATATTGGAAAGCTCCTTTACCAGTTGTTCCAGTTTTTCCAGCAACACCAAAGACAGGTCCCATTGTACCAGTAAAATAAATTAATCCACCATAGCTATTATCTCTATTATGGTAAGCTGGACAATAATATGTTCCTATTTGATCGTTAAATCCACCATCCTTAAACTGTCCAATATAAGTATTTGAATCGTGCCAATCTCCGGTTGTTGACCAAGTAAACATTCCTTCTCCTTCAAACTTGTCATTAACAAATTGACCTTCATAATACATATTATTGGAATATGTTAATCTTCCATTGTCTCTTAAATAATTTTCAGTTAATGTTCCTACATATCTAGCCCCATCACCATAAACTACAACAAATTTACCAACTGGAACACCATTTTCAGCTACACCAGTTAAAGTAACTCCATTAGTTAATTCTTCATCATAAACATAAACAGCATAAGTTGTTGAGATAGCTTCACTTTCTTTATAAAGCTTTTCATCACCTAAAGCTGTAACTTTAAAAGTAAATGTAGCAGTTTCTACAATTGGATCCATCGTATAGGAAGTTGTAGTTAATGTTTCCTTTTTGATTTCTAATTCATCTTTTAAAATAGTTAAAGAATAACTTGAAGCATTTTCAACTCCTGAAAAAGAAACATTCCACTTATCTTCGTTTCTAGTGACTACTAAATCATTAACTTTTTCAAGTTGAACTTTTGAAGTTGTATTACATCCTGCAACAAGTAAACCAACGAGTGATGTTATACCAATTATTGATAATAAATTAATTTTTTTCATCGTACCCTCCTTATAAATTTATTTATTATATTTTTATTTTAAAGACTGATATTGAAAGTGGTTCTACTACCACATTCTTTAAGCCTTTTAAGTTCGTTTCTCTATGTAGTTCATTTCTTGAACTGTTATTTATTGACTCAAGGTAATCACCTTTAACATAATCAACACTTAAAATATCTTTAAAATCATTACATTTTAATAAAAGCTTTTCACTTAAAGTATTAATAACACTAATTGAAATCTCATTTCTTTCATCATTAATCGTTCCAAATACTTCATAGTAATCATCATTTTTTCCTCCTTTATAAGAAAGAGGTAAATAATGATTTTGCATATTATTTCTATATAAACTTAAGGCATATCCACTTGCTTCTAAATAAGCATTAAAGTTATCAGTAATAATATTTCCTTGAGTAGCATTAACTGTAGAAGAATAACAAGCTATATCAACTACATCTGAATTTTTAATAAATTCATTAAGTAAAGAAGCTACTCCCATTCCATCTTTTAATCTTGAAGGATTCTCAGCTTGATCATAAGCATATTCATCAATTGCCATAGAAATAGATCCTCTATTAGATATATTACGATGCTTATTGATACGATATGTTCCTTGTTCTTTTAAAGATAAAATATGATCTTTAACGTTTTCTTCTTTTCTTGTTGCGTAAAAATGTTCACTTAAATAATCAATCTTATCTTTACAACTGTTGACCATTTGTTGACTCCAATCACTATGATTATCACCTACTGCAATAATTTTGATACTAGAATCAACGCTTTTCATAGCAGTGACAAATTCATTATGTCTTTTTACATATTCACCAATTGAAACATGACCAAGTTGCCAATCTCCATTCATTTCGTTCCCAACTGAAAAGTATTTAACATTATATGGTTCTTTACTTTGTCTTAAAGCAACCATCTTTCCGCTTGTTGCATTGCAATACTCAACTTCATCTTTAGCCATCTCTTTACTACCTAAACCACTATTAACAACAATATTAGGTTCAGCATTAAGGTATCGACACATCATAATGAATTCATCTAATCCAAAATCATTGCTATCGAAAGCTCCATAAAATCCTAAATAACCAATTTTAATTAAATCGTTACTTAATCTTTCTTCGTTACTTGAAAAATCACTTTCTAATCCACAATAATTTAGATTTCTTTTTGTAGGTCTAAGATCTCTAGGACCAATTCCATCATAAAAATCATATCCTGAAACAAAGTTTCCTCCTGGCCATCTATAGAAAGGAGAATTAAGTTCTTTTAACTTTTCTAATGTATCTTTTCTCATTCCATAATAGTTATCTTTAGGCATTAAAGATACACTATCTAAAGTAATTTTTCCTTCCTTACATTCAAAATATAACTTAGCTTTATTTGAAGATATGTTGGAAGTAAATGAATATTCATACTTTTGATAATCACTAGAATTTATATTTAAATTTATTTCATCTACTTTGTCATTTAATTCAAATGTAATTTTAAGTTTTCCATTACCTTTAGCATAAATATATCCACTATATTCTTCATTTTCTTTTAATGAAATTCCATTTTGTCTAACTTTTTGATTCTCTTCTAAAATTAAAGAGTATTCTCCTTCAAAAGGAGATGATGTTTCCATTTTGATATCACCTGAAACTATAAACCATTGAGAAACATCTTCGTTAACTGGTTTATAAAACTTACGATCTTTAATTAATTCACTCCAAATACCGTTATAAATACAAGTTTCAATATGTTCAATAAATGTTCCATATATAAACTCATTTACTTTATTTTGACTAACTTCACCTTTTTTTAAAGTAACTTCAACTGTTCTACAATCTTTTAAATCAGGATCAGAATTAGAAAATGCACAACTACTTAAAGCAAGAAAAGGTAAAAGTAAAAATGTTTTAAATTTATTCATTAAATTTTCCTCCAATAATCTTTTTTAAAGTAGCTATATCTAACTTTAAAGTTCTATCTTCATAAAACAATCCATTAGTTTCTTGTTCAACATCACTTACTTGGGTATAACAATATCCACTTATATAATCTAAAGAGTAAATTGTTTTAAATATATTCTCTAATTGAGTTTTATATTTATTAATATCACTAATTTTATTTCCATATCCCCATCCACAAGATGATTCTAAACTAGCTCCACCAAATTCAGAAATAATAATAGGTTGATTATTGTATTTATTATGTTTAGCAAAAGCTAAACCAAAACCATTAACTACTAACTCATTTAATACTTTATCTTTATCTAAATACTTTTCTTTAAACTTTAAAGAATCTTGTTCATATTCATGAAGACAACATAAATCACTATTAGTAAGGTTAAACCATCCATCATTTAATACTATTAATCTAGTATTATCTTTACTTAATGTTAAATCTTTCATTGAATTAACAAACTCTTGTTGATCAATACTTTCATTAATTAAAGGAATTCCCCAAGATTCATTAAATAATACATAAGCTATAATTGAAGGAGAATTATAGTTTTGATCAATTATATATGGTAATTGATATGAATATTCTTCTTTACTTAAAGTAGAATATTCATAAGTTGAAGGAACTTCACTCCAAAGATATAGACCCAAACAATCAGCAAGGTAATAGAAAATATTACTTTCTTGTAATTGATGTACTCTAATACCATTAAATCCTATCTCTTTTATAGTAATTAAATCTAAAAAGATGTCTTCTTTAGTTCCACTTACTAACTTATTTAAATAATATCCTTGTTCAAGAATCATCTTTAAATATGTTTCTTTATCATTTATATATATTTTACTATTTTTAGTTTCTATACTAATAAATCCAAAATAAGTTTTTAATATATCATCTTTACTAGTTACAACAAAATCATAAAGATTAATATTATTTTCATCATAAAGAAGATAATTATCTAAACTTATTTTACCTTCAAAGTAAGAATTAGATTCTAAATCTAATTCTTTAATTAACTTTTCATTAAAGTAAATTTTTATATTTACATTTGAAGGTAAAATAGTTGAAAAACTATATGAAATCTCACCTCTTTTGTTTCCTTTAACCTTCAAATCCTTAATAAAGTAATCACCACATTTTTCTAAATATACATCTTTATAAATACCAGAATATTGAGTATACCAGCATTCATAGTTTTCATTTCTAGTTCTTTGTTTTCCTCTTAAATGATATTTAGAATAATCATCATGAACTAATACATCAAGATCATTTATACCAACTTTAATATATTTTTTAATAGGAAAATAAAATGAAGTGTAACATCCTTTATGGGTGTAAGCTAACTCTTTATTGATATATATCTTACATTCATAATCTACTCCTTCAAAATGAAGTAAATATTCACTTAATTCTTCAATATTAAAAGTTCTATGATAATGCATATATTCATGCATTGAAGTATCGTTGATTCCACTTTCTTTAGTTTCATAAGGATATGGAACATTTATTTTTTTATTTAAAGAAGAAGAAAACTCAAAAGAAGAAACAAAATCAAAATCCCATGTTCCATTTAATAAAGTAAACTCTTCTCTTCTATAACGAGGATTAGGATAATTATAATACTTAAAATCACATAAACTAACCATAACTAACCTTTTAATCCTCCTCTTCCAACTCCAGAAGTAAAATATTTTTGACCAAATATAAAGACTACAACAATTGGAATAGCACTAATTATACTAGCAGCCATCAAAGAACCTCTATATTGAGTATCAGCCATTAAAGTTTTATATAATCCAGCAGCAAGGGTTCTATTTTCATCACTAGAAGTGATTAAAATAGGCCATAAAAAGTCATTCCATGCTCCTTGGAAAGTAAATATTGCTTGAGAAGCTAAAGCTGGTCCACACATTGGAAGAATTACTCGACTATAAATAGTAAAGTTAGTTGCTCCTTCAACTCTAGCTGCTTCATCAAAATCTTTAGGAATATTGTCCATAAATTGTTTAAGCAAAAATACTCCACTAACTCCACTTAATCCAGGAAGAATTAAACCTAATAAATTATCATATAATCCCATTTCAGAAATAATAATATAGTTAGGAACAATATTAATAATTCCAGGAACTAACATTGAAAGAAGACAAATATTAAACAATATTTTTCTTCCTTTAAACTTCAATCTAGCAAAACCAAAGGCTGCTAAAGAAGCAATAATTAAATATAAAATTGTTTGACTTATAGCTACAACAAAAGAATTTAAAATCCATCTACCAATATTAGATTCATTAAATACTTTTACAAAGTTTGAAAACGTTAAACCAGTGAAGAAATCAATGGGATTTTCAAACATAGTTTGACCATTTGTTTCAGTAACTATTGAAATTATAATTGCAAAAAAGGTAGGAAACATGCTTAAAATAGTACATATTACAACAAGAATATATACAATTGTTGAATAAGTTACTTTCTTAACCTCTTTACTACTTCTTGTCATATTACTTACTCTTTAAAGCCTTTCTTAGTGTTACTAAAGAGAATATTCCCATCAACACAGCCATAATTATTGACATAGCGCTAGCTCTACCTAACTTCCAACTACCAAAAGCTGTATTATAAATAAATTGAATAGCAACTTCAGTAGATTCTTCTCCAGGAGTTAACATCATTGGTTGACCCATGACATTAAAACAAGATAAGACTGTCATTGTTACAACATAAACAAAAGTATTCTTTAAAGAAGGTAATGTAATAAAGAATAACTTTTGAAATCCATTACATCCATCAATACTAGCTGCTTCATATAAATCTTTAGGAATATCTTGAAGTCCACTTGTGAAAAGAACCATATTTCCACCAATTCCCCACCAAGTAGAAAGTAAAAATATTGAGATCCATTGATAAGGTTGACTAGTTAACCAAGGAATTTCTCTTTCTAATATCTTATTTATTACTCCTAAATTAGTATCAAGTAAAACAACAAATATAATAGATACTGTAGAAATAGATAATATAGCAGGAAGATAAATCAAAGCTCGATAAATTTTAAATCCTTTCAATTTAACATTTAGTAAGTAAGCTATGCAAAAAGGAATAACAATTAATATAGGCATTTGAATAATTACAAATAACATTGTATGAAGAACACTATTCCAAAACTTCTCTCCTGTAAAGGTAGATAAATCAAATAGTATCTTGTAATTATCTAAACCTACAAACTTAAAATCATCAGTATATTCCCATGATCCAAAAGAAAGAACAATACTCATAATAACTGGAGTTAAAGAAAATAATATAAAGAATACTAAATAAGGAGCAATAAAAAGATATGGAGAAATATGCTTTTCAAATCCTCTTTTAAATTTCTTTAATTTATAATCTTTATGGTTATTATTCATATATTTTCTATATATTTATATAACTATATAAATATTATTGTTCTTTAATAAATTTATTATATAAATTAACTTTACTAGTTAATGAATCTAAAGCACTTTCATTAGCATTTAAACAATTAGCTACAGCTGTACCCATATAATTATATGCTTCATAAAAATACTCGTAGTCAATTTTTCCAATTTTAGCCTTACTAGCTTCTAATGTAAATGGTTGAAGCTCACTTAATGTTTTATATTCACTTGTTTCATGAACTGGTTTATATGATGTAACTTGACCAGCTTCTGCCCATTTTAATGGGTTTTTATTAACATAATCAATAAAGGTGTAACAAGCATTCTTAATTCTTTCACTATTAACTGTACAATCTACTAATGTAAATTGGTGACTTCCCGAAAAAGATATTCCATTTTCTCCTACACTTCCTGGCATTGGAGCTACTCCAAAATCAATAGGAGAAATATCTTTTAAGGTATTGATGGTCCATGGACCATCAAAATAAAAGACACTCTTAGAAGCATTAAAAAGTGTTAAATCTCCACTAGAACCTACACTTGAAGGAGAAATAACATCATCATACTTCCATTTTCTTAATTTATCTAAGGCATTTACCCAAGAAGAATTATTAAATATAGGTTTATTGTTTTCATCAAGCAAATCACTTCCGTTTTGTAAAGCCATCGAATAAACAATATCTTTAGTAATAGAATACATATTAGGAATAGCAAACCCATATACTCCATCTTTAGTTTTAGCTTTACAAATAGCTTCAAATTCATCCCAAGTTGTAGGAAGTTCTGCTTCACTAATTAAATCTTTATTGTAATACATAGCTGTAGGATGCATATCAAGAGGAAAAGAATATCTTTTATTCTTTAATAATCCAGCATTCCAACTAGCCTCTAAATAATCTTCTTCATTAGCATTTAAAAAAGAAACAATATCATCCATTTCTTTTAAAATACCTTTTCCTTGTATAGATCCAAGTCTATTTGCACCCATTGCAACAATATGAGGAGAGAATCTTTCTTTTCCTTTATTTTGAATAAGTTTTAAAAATAAGGAATCCCAATTGATTGTATCATCTTCAATTTTAATTTTTCCTTCATACTCTTTATTGAATGATTCAACGATAGCATGCATATTATTTCCATCACTACCTGTAAAACCATTCCAAAATTTGAGTACTATTTCTCCTTCTTCTTCTACTTTTGTATCAGATGAACAAGAAGATAACGAGTAAGCGCTTACAATTGCTAAAATTGTTAAAAATAAAGATGATTTTTTCATATTTTTTTCTCCTTAATTATATTATACATTTTGTTTAGTAAAAATAACTAGTTGATTTAAATGATTTTAATACGAAAAAATACGTACTATATTTTTATTCTTTATAATTAATTTTTAAAACAATATCTTGGCTATAATCACCAAATTTTGAACCAAAAATATTGATTCCTCCAATATTTTTAGCATCATCTTTAATCATAATTTTAACACTTAAAACATCATTATATTGATGTAACTTTAATTGCTTTAAAGTTACATCACTTACTTTTACAAAATCTAAATATGTACCATTTGTAGTTACATTAATAGTTTTTAATAGACCAAATTGAGTAGCATTTTTAGGCCACCAAGAAGGTGTAAGCTTACCTTTTCTTCCTCCAAAATCTCCAGGACATTTATAAGTTAATATTTCTAAATCATTAAATATAAACGTAATATCACTAGGCCAAATGTTTCGATAATATGGAGCTTCACTACATAATTCTAAAGATAAAGAAATTGAAGAAATTTCTTTATCTTTAGATTCTAGAGGTATTCTATATTCAATATATCCTTGATTAAACCAAAGAAGTTCGGCTTCACTTCTTAAAGGAGAATAAAAGGATGTAGGATCATCATCTTTTGCTAAATATCCTTTTTCTCCTACTAATCCACAAGTTGGTTTAATATCAAAGTTATAATAACTTCCAATTGGAACATTAATTATTTTTTCATTTTTTAAACTAGTATCATATTCATTAATTAAATTAATATCTATTTTTTCATAGACAATACTACAAAGTTTTAAAGTACCATGTTTTCCACCTTGAAGTTTATATCTAATTAAGTTTGCTTCTTCTAATATTGCTATATTTGAACATATTGTAGACATAGGAGAATTTAATTTTTTACTAATCTCATATACACTTAAACTTTCAACAGCTAAAAGTTTAAGTATATCTATTCTACCTTTATTTGCTAATGCTTTACTAATCTTTAATAGTTCATCTTCTTTTTTTAAATTTAATGTTAAATTCTTTTCCATATTTAAAATATATACTATTTAATAAAGAAAATATATATTATTTACAAATTAGAATTCATATTTTCCTAATAAGAAAGTTAAATAATGAGGAATTGTTAATATATCTTCACTACATCCAACATTATAATCACCAATTTAAATTAATTTAGTCTTACCATTCATAACGAGTTTCTAAATATAGCCATTTATTATAGAAGTTACAATTAGTAATATTTAAACCACTGAAATTTATGTAGAATAAAAAACGAAAAATAAAAGCCATAATTTTCTATAATAAATTACTATAAGTAATAATGAGAAATATGGTATGTCTATTTTAGTTCAAGTATTTGTATACGCTACTAAACAATTAATATAATTTTCAAATGTAATTCTTATATTTCTTATCACATTTTAAAATATATTAATACTA
>JAEDIE010000013.1 GCA_016296775.1 Bacilli bacterium
TAGTTAAAACATAATCGATTAAACAATTAATTACTCCATTACTTAAGTGTAAATTATCTTTTAAAGTTAAAAGAAGATTTAATTCACTACTTACAACTTCAATTCCGTTTTGTTTTTCTTTTAAGAATAATCTAGGAGCTGTTGATTCGTATTTATTAATTAATTTAGCAAATTCTGTGTCGCTATTAATTTTAATTTTGTTATTATTTTCCTTTTTAAATACTTTATGGAAAGAGATTTCTCTTTTAATTGCATTGATCATTTTTTCAAAATCAAAGTGTTCATCTACATAAAATCTAATTGCATAATATGATATTTCATCCTCATTTAAACCAAAAAGAGATGAGATTTCGTATAGTTTTTGAATAATTTCATCATTTACTACACTATTAACATCGATATTAGAATTTCTTTTTATATACTTAACTACGTTATTTTTAAATGTATTTTTTGTTTCAATTTGAAAATTATTTTCAACCTTAGTTTTGTTATCTTTTAAACTTAAATTGAAACAATCACTAAATGAAGAAGATATATCTTTATATTTTTTATCTAAATCAATGTTTAAATTATATTTCTCTTTTAAAGATTTTAGTTCTTCTTCACTTTTTATAGATTCTAATAAAATAGAAAATTTTATACTTGAAAATATATCTTTAGGAGACTTAACTCCATTTAAAATTATATGTAAATCCTCACTATTTTCGTCCTTATAGGTCTTAATTAAGTCAATTCCTTCAAGGAGTTTTCTAATCATTAAGATTTTTGAAGAATCATATTTTGTTTCGTTAATTATATTATCCAAATACAAAACTTTAATATTCTCTTTAACCTTACTTTCTAAATAATAATAAAAACTTATAGCTTGATTAGAGATTAAAGGCATATAAAAATCTACTAAAATCGTATAAGAATTAGTATAAATTGGGTTAAGGTTATAAAGATATATTTTTTGTTCCATAGATAATATTATATATTAAATTTTATTATTTTGTTTAATTTCGGAAATATATTTTTTAATTGGTTCAACCATATCTAATTTTTCAAATGGTAAATCTAAGTCTGGTCTTCCAAAATGTCCATAATTTGTTAAATCACCATAATTAAAGGATGGTTCTCTTAATTTAAATTTCTTAATAATAGCTCCTGGTCTACAATCAAAGAACTTGTTAATAATATCTAAAATTACTTCATCAACGTATTTACTTGTTTTAAATGTTGAAAAATTAATACTAATTGGTTCAGCTACACCAATTGCATATGATAATTGAATTTCCATTCTTGAACAAATTCCACTAGCAACAATATTTTTTGCAATGTATCTAGCCATATAAGCAGCACTTCTATCAACTTTAGAAGGATCTTTTCCACTAAAAGCTCCTCCTCCATGACGTGCACTTCCTCCATATGTATCAACAATAATTTTTCTCCCAGTTAAGCCAGTATCTCCAGCTGGACCACCAATTTCAAATAATCCTGTAGGATTAATTAATACCTTAAAATCAGTATTTAAATTAAATGATTTAGCTACAGGAATCATAATTTCTTCTTTAATATACTTTTTAAATTCTTGTTCATCGAAATCTTTATCATGTTGAACACTCATTAAAATAGTATCAATTCTTTGTGAATCACCATAATAATCGATAGTAACTTGAGATTTCATATCAGGTCTAGCGTATTTAAATTTGCCTTCTTTTCTTAATTTGGTTGCAGTTCTAACTAATTTATGAGCAATACTAATAGCTAAAGGCATATATCCTTCACTTTCATTACTTGCATAACCAAACATAATACCTTGATCACCAGCTCCTTGAAGAAGGTAATCATTATTTTCTACACCTTGTCTAATATTGGAAGATTGTCCTTTTACAAGATTAGTAATTTTAACTGTTTTATAGTTAAATCCATATTCATCTTTATCATATCCAATACTTTTAATTGTGTCTCTTGCAATTTGTTCAATATCGATATCTTCATTAATTGGATTTACTTCTCCTCCAATTATTAAAGTATCTGTTGTAGCAAAACATTCAATCGCAACAAAAGAATCCTTATTAGCTTTTAAATAAGCATCTAAAATTCTATCTGAAATTTGATCACATAACTTATCTGGATGACCTTCAGAAACTGATTCGCTTGTAAATAAATAATGAATTTTGTCCATAATTACTATTCTCCTTAAAAGAAAAACCTTCCACAAAGGAAGGTACAATTTACTCTTCGCTTATCGATCAAAGTGTGGTACTTTGCTATTAGAAGCACTTACTATAAATTATTATTTATAGAGTTGCTACCATGTTTTTTCACTAATATTACAATGGTTCTTGATAAGTATATAAAGTATATAAAATATAAAAGTGATATTCAATTAAAATTGATTAATTTTTCTTTAATTCTTTTTTATATTTAAATTGGTAATAATCTTACTAATTTATTACTAATAAATAACTAGATTTCATCAATATAAAAAATAGTAAACTTAATCGTTTACTATGTTATTTTTTTAAAAAACTATATTAAATCCCTAGTATTTTATTTAAATTGATCTAATAAAGGCTTAATTTCATCTACACTAAATTTAGGAGTTCTATCAAAGTAGAATAAACCATTAACTTCAATTTCAACATCACTAGTTTGAGTATAACACCATCCTCTTATACATTCTTTTTCTTTAATGTAATCAAGTTGAGATTTAAATCTTTCTAAGAACTCACTCTTATTTCTTACTTTATTTCCATATCCCCAGTTTTCTCCTGTTGAAGAAAAAGCAATTCCACCAAATTCAGTAATTAAAATTGGAACTTCAGGAACATCAAAGTTATCAACAAAGAATTTTCTATCTCCTTTGATACAATAACCATTTTCTTTATTTAAAATTTTATTTAATCCTTCGTCGATTGAATTTTCTAAATCAGCTTTATAACTATTATAATTATGGAACGTGATTAAATCACTAACTGTATGTTCCCATCCATCATTAGAAATAACAAATCTATCATCAACAAGTTCTTTAACAATATGATATAAATCAACTGTAACTTGTTGAATTTCTTCACTTCTAGTAATTCCTTGAATTCCCCAAGTTTCGTTAAATATTACATAGGCAATAATTGAAGGATGTGAAATATGATCATTAATTTGTCTAACAATTTGTTTTTTAACTTGTTTTGCTAATTCAAATGAATATGAGTGTCCGCTTGGACATTCTTGCCAAACATAAAAACCAAGTAAATCAAGGTAATAATAATATAATGGAGATTCGATTTTTTCATGTTTTCTCATACCATTAAAGCCATATTCTTTTAATAAAGTAATATCTTTAATAATTTGTTCTTCAGTAGGAGAAGTAATTGTTTCTTCGAAATAACCTTGATCAAGAATTAACTTTAAATAGGTGTCGTTATTGTTAATATAAATTCTTCTTTTTTCATTTCTAACATCTGAAAATCCAAAATAAGATAATACTTCATCTTTAACTTCACCATTTTCTTTTAAAATCATTTTTACATCATAAAGAGTTGGAGTATCAACATCCCAATACTTAATTTCATCAAAAACTATATCAAATCCCACTTCTTTTTCAGTTACATCATAAGTTTTATTAACAATTTCTTTATTATTTAAAGAAATTATAATATCTAAAGTTAAGTTTGGTTTATATTCGTTTAATAAAACATTTGTTTTTAATGTTTTATTAAATCCTCTTGCTTTGAATTTAAAATTATCAATATATCTAGAAGATAAATTTTCTAAATATATATCCTTAAAGATACCATTGGTTTCAGTATAAAAACATTCAAATGTTTTATCTCTCCATCTTTGTTTACCTCTAATTTGATCAACATGTAATCTATCTAAACATCTTAAAACAATTTCGTTTTCTCCACTCTTTAAGAAGGGTTTAATATCTACATTAAAACTATCATAAGCACCTTCATGAGTAGTTACTTTAATACCATTAACATAAACATAGGTAATGTAATCAACACCTAAAAATGTAAGTTTATAATGTGAACATGTATTATCAACATTAATTTTCTTTCTATACCAAACTACATCTGAATGTGTTGAATCTAAACCAATTAAACTCTTTTTAGATTGATAAGGATAAGGAACATTAATCTTTAATGAATCTGTTGGAAAAGATTTATAGTATTGTTTGTCTAATCCTTCATCATCAAAGTCAAAGACAAAATCCCACGTACCATTGAGAACAATATAATTCTCTCTAAAAAACTGAGGGTTTGGATGACCCTTTTTATAAGATAAAGTATGTTTCATATCAACCTCCCTAATACGTATTAACAAAATTTGTTACTTCACTTAAAAATACTGAACTTTTATATTTTATATTGTTTGAAACATTATTCAATTCATTATTCCATGAATCGTTATAATATGAAGGAGCGCCCCATCTAATTTGGTGTTCCACTTTATAATCTTTAATTAGTTCTACAAATGTATTCATCTTACTTAAAACATTTTCTTGCTTAAAGTTTATAGCACATAATTCTTTAGTTCTAGCTAATAATTTTGCTCTAAATTGACTATTTTTCATCAAACAATTCATTAATGGATACTTAGCATAATAATTTCCATGACTGCTTGAAAGAACGTTAGCTCTATCTCTAAAAGCAAAATCACTATCATGAATACAGAATCTAATTTTCCCATCTTGATATGGATTACTTTCATCAATTGTTGTGCTTGCCCAAGCTTTTAAATTGTTAAAGTTTCCAATAAAATCCCAGTTAGAAGCAAAAGCATGAGCTAAAACTGTATCTATAAAAGAATCTACATCAATTACAGTATTAACAAATTCGTTATAGACATTATCATCTTTAAAGTCTTTATTGTTAACAAAATCATTTAAGGTATTTAATTTTTCATTAGCAATAGCTTCTTCATCACCATCATCAAATTGTAATGTACCTTTTAAATCATACATAACTACTTTGCTCTTTTTAATTCCGTAGTTTTGTTCAAAATAATTGGTTTTATAATGTTCTCTTAAGTAAGTTAATCCCCGATATTCACCATTAATAAAGGTGATTACAGGTCTACAAGCAGCTGTAGAAGCTTTTGTTCCTTCCATAACAGCTTGAAGTAAAGCATCATTAAATCCAATAGATTCTTCAAAAGCATTACCGCCACTATGAATTCTTAAACGTGTAAATTTAGTTAATGTTTTATTTGAAGACATAGCATTTCTATCTTTAAATATGTGATTAGTAACTGGATCATTTTTGTTTCCGTTTTCATCCTTATTAAAATTCATATTTAGTGTTCTTAAAGGATAACCTAAAGTCCAGTTTCCACCTAATTTAATACTAGAATTAATATTTGTATATTCATTATAGTAAGGATCAATTATTTCAAATGAACATCTAGCGGAAATATCATCTCTAATGTTGTTATAAAATCCACTATATGAATCAAACATATCTTCATAAGGAAGATTAACTGAAACTACTGGAATTTTATATTTAGAATAAGCATTACTTTCTACAATATATGTGTAAGTTTTATCTAATTTAACTTCATCTGTAGCTTTATCTTTTAAAATAATATTTAAAGTATTTAATTTCTTTTTTAACTTATAATCTTTAGGTTTTTGAATGTTATTAATATAGTTGTAAGAGACACATTTTCCTTCAAAATCATATGGTAAAGTAGCATCTACTGATGTAGTACAAGGATAATCAACTTCATCATAAACTTTATCTTCATAAATCTTAATTCCTTCATTATCATATTTAAAATAATGAGATAATTTATCTTTATAATTAGAATCAAATGAATAATATAAATCATAAAGTTCTTTATCATATTCAAAATCTAAATCAATAGGTGAAGTATAAAGACCAGGAAGATAATTAACTTTTAAAAGTTCATTTAACTCATTAAATACTTGTTCTTTAGTTTCTACTTTTGAATTTAAAGATACAAAAGAACATGAAGACGAAAGTAAAATTGTAGGAATTAATAATAAAATATTTCTCTTTTTCATACTAAAATTATATCAATTAAAAAATACAATTATTTACATTAATATTAATGAATGATTAATATGTTTTAATTACTTAAAATAAAAGAGATGAAAAACAAATTTTTATATATATTAACCATAAGCTCGTTATTTTCTGTTGTCTCATGTTCTAATAAATATGAACCAAGCAACATTACTTCTTTAAATATTCTTTATAATGGATCTAGTTCTATTTTAGAAGGTAGTAGTATCGAATTAAATGCTCTTGTTAATGGAGAAATTGATAACTCTAATAAATTTATTAGTTATACTTCTTCTAATAAAGATATTGCTTACGTTAAAGATAATATTTTATACACTAAAAATGTTGATAAAACTGAAGAAGTTATTATTACTTTAAAAGATAAAGATACAAAAATTAGTTCAAGTGTTGCTTTTAATGTTTTAGATTCTGGATACACTATTAATTCTGATGTTGATAGTGTTAATTATTCAAAAGATAACACTATTATTACAAAAAAAGATGTATTTAATTATTTTTACGACACTAATTTTGAAAAAGAATTTGTTTTTAAACAATCTTTAAAGATAGAAAACTTCAATGATGAATCACTTTTTGGTTATGTTCTTTCTTCTGTTAAAGCATTTAATAAGGATTCTTTACTTATTGGTTTAACTAAAAATGGGGATGGCTTTAATATCGTAAGTTATACATATGATGCTAAAGTTAACAAATTTAACAATTTAGTTTATAAACGTAGTTATAGTATTGATATTACTAAAGATGAATATATTGATTTTTCATTGGTTAGATTTGATCAAGGATTTAGAGTAGTTGTCACTACTTCAACTGATCAATACGCTACAAGTGTTGTTAAATTAGATTCAGTTGATTTTTCTAAGTTAACTTACTGTTCAATTTATGGATCAAAAGTTAAATTAAGTATTAAAGATACAGCTTATACATACGATACAAACGATTTTATACCTAAACCACTTGATATTATATTAAATAAAACAAGTGCTAAAACTTTAATCAATCAAACTTATCAAATCGAGTACGCTCTTGAAGGTGAATATTTAGAAGAAGAATTATTATTCTCTTCAAGTAATGAAGAAATTGCAACTGTTGATGAAAAAGGTTTAGTTACAGCTAAAAAAGGTGGACTTGCCACTATCACTCTTCAATTTAAAGGAACAAGTATTATTAAACATTTCAATTTATATGTTTATAGATTTAACGAAATCTATAATTTAGATGGAAGAGATAGCGAAACATTCTTTGATGGTCCAATCGGAAAAAATTGTTATATATTTAGTGGAAATAATAACAATACAACATGTGAAATATATGGATTTAGAGGAACATTTGGAATTTATCTTTATGTTGAACAATATATTGTAAATACTAAAAATACAGGAAACGGATGGTATCAAAGAGATAATTTTGAATTTAGAATTTCTACTGAAAATAAAACTTCATATCAATATTATGTAAGTGTATTAGATAACGGGACAACTAATATTAGCGATTGCGTTATTTCTAAATTAGAAACTTCTCCAGTTTCAGGATACAACAAGTTCTTTAGAACTGAATTATTCTTAAGCTATGACAACATTACTCAAGGATTAAAAGAAGATGTTGATTACAACACAGAATTTGGCTTCTCATTTGGTGTTAATGATGCTGAAGGTTGGAGATGTAATAACGGATTTAATACAACTGATTTAACAATTTTACCAAAAATAAAAGAGGATGGAATTTATCATTCTATCCTCTAATAAATAAATATTATTTTAGAATAATGTTCTTTGATGGAATTTAACAGGAACAATTTCTTTAACGCGCTCTCTTTTAACTCCTTCAAGTCTTTGAAGCGTATATTCAATAGCTCTGTCGCATTGCATTTCAAGATTTAAGTCTACACTTGAAATATCAATTAATCCCTGAGCCATTGTACTTAAAGCATCAACTCCAACAATATGGAATCGAGGATAATTTTTTCTAAAGTTAGGGAATAACTTATTTAATTCATCTAAACAACTATAAGCAATTTCATCATTGTAACAAAAGAATCCAAAAAATCCTTTATTAAATAAATCTAAAACTACATTTTTTAAATCAGATGGAGAAATTCTGACAACTTTTGCTTTAGTAGAAATCTTAGCAATAGTATTTACAAAAAGATTGTATTTATCATTTGTATTGAATGCATCTGGATGATCAACAAATACTAATTTAGAAAATTTATGATAATTAATTAAATAATTGCATGCAAATGCTACACCATTTCCATAATCATTATCGATAACATCACAATAAGGATCGTCACAATCAATACCCATAACACTTACTGGAAGAGCATTTAATTTAGCTATATCTAAAGCTTTTTTATTAAATGGAACTAAAGAAATAATTCCATCAGCTCTTTGAGAGATACATTGTTTAACAACATCTTCATCAACACTTTTCTTTAAAGTGACGATAATATCAACTTCAAGTCCTTTTTCTCTAATTTTATGAGACAAAATATTTGATCCAATTGAAAAGTACATATTATCAAGGTTATTGATAATAATAGCAATACATTTTATTTCGTCTTTTTTTAAAAAATTAGCAACTGTTGATTGAACATAACCTAATTCATAAGCTTTTTGTCTAATTAAATCTTTGGTATGTTCACTAATGTCTTTACAATCTCTTAAAGCTCTAGATACTGTATTAACTGATACTCCTAATTCATATGCGATTGCTTTTAAACCTGTACTTTTGGCCATATCCCCTCATTTTCTGATGTAATTTAATACATCTTCTTTTATGTAATAAAATTCACTTAATCGATTATTTTTTACCACATAAATGGAGGGCGTGCAACAAAAATAAGTTTCTTTTAAAGTATTGGGCTTATTTTCCATCATAACATTGATGTTATAAATATAACTATATTCGTTATGATCTTGGAACATATTTCTATTTTTATCTCCTTCAATAGTACCTCTTGATTTCATATTGAAAAAGAACATTCTAGGATTATCGTTATTATCATAGTAACTTAAAACTTCTTGTTTAATTTCTTCACAATCTTTACATTCATCATTTGTTAAATAAATAAAATAGTAATCCATGTTTAAAGAGTAGAACAACTCTAATGAAGGAAGTTCATACTCTTTATAATCATCATAATCTTTCATAATTGGTTTATTACAAGAAACAAGCAAACTTAAAAATACTAGTGAAATCCCACTTATTTTTTTCATATTAATCTAAATTAGTAATACTTAATTGTTTTAAATAAGTATCACATTTATAAGAAATATATCCTAAAATTCCATTTAATGAAGAGACATTCATATCTTTTGAATATACTTCATTATCATTAAATGAAACAGTAATGCGGTTATTTTCTTTAGAAACTGTTAAAGTAATTTCGCTTCCACTATCAAAAGTAACATTAAATCCACCATAAGTAGGAGTTTGATTTGCATAATCTACATTACAAACACTACCATCACCAGAACCTTCAACTTTAACTGCAATACCTTGATAATTTGTATCAAAGTTTCCGCTTCTATAAGCTGCATCGCTTGGATCTTTATTAATTGAATAATTATTGGCATTAAGCATAAATCCAAAATAACCACTTGAATCACAGTTATTTACTTGAATTTTGGCACTAATTTCATAATCATTGTATGCTTCTTTAGTTGAAATTGAATTAAACTTATCAATAAAGGTTTGTAATCCTTTACTTGATAAAGAAGGCGAATTTCTTAAAGTAAATTCATTTAAATCAGTACTTGAATTGAAAGTTATATCATAATCACTTGCATAATCGTTATAACCAACTAAATCAAATCTAGAGAATGAAACTTCATCACCAACATTTACAAAAGATAGATTTGTTGGTCCATCAGAAAGTTCTACTTTTCCTAAAGTAACATTGACATCACCTCTTTTATAAACTAAGCTTTGATCACCTTTAATTGTAAAAGTTTTAACTTCTTTATCGTTAATTCTTACACCAATCTTTTTACCAAGTGAAGAATAAGGGACTCTCATATTAATATAGTATTCATTTGGTTCATCTTCATAAATTCTATATGTAGCTCTATCTCCACTAGAAGCTAAAACAAGATTATTTCCTTCTTCATTTTTGAAAGTTCCATCTTCAATTGAGACTAATCCACTTCCATTAGTTAAGTAAGATAATCTATCATCATAAGCATTAGCTAATATAGTTCCACTCTTATATTCTTCTTTATCTCCACTACCTTGACCAACATTAGAGAAAGCTAAATATTCGATATTATCAAAGGTATTTTGTTCTTTAAAACCAATTTTACCTCCATTTAAGCTAATCTTTAAATCATCGATAATTGCAATATTATCAAAGTATAAATCTAAGAATGTACCTTTATAATTTAATCTAAATGTATGGTTTACATCAGTAGAATATTCTTTCTTTAAAGCATATTCTTTTACTAATGATTTCTTGCCATTGCTACATTTATTTACATAAATTGATGTTCCATCAAATGAAATAGAAGCATATTCTTTTTCATTAACATAAGAGAAAATCATCTCATCTGTTCCAGTAACATTAAATTCACAGCTAAATGTTTTATCACTTCCGATATTAGAAAGAATAAAGTTACCTTCTTTTGTAAGTTCGCTGTCATCATAAGCACTAAATTCACTTAATCTAGGTACAAAATGTTCATCAGTATCAACATTAGAAGCAATCATATCGCTTCCATTAAAATATAATCTAGAAACATTTAAGTATCTATTTGATCCTTTATTAGTTAAGTTATGGTATGCAATATAATATGAATCAAGATCTGGACCTAAAACAGTACAGGAGTGCCCTAATCCATTATATTTATCTTCAGTTTTAAGTAATACGGTATCTTTTCTTTTAAATGAAGAAGAAATAGCTACATCACTATCAGCTTTTGCATAAGCATAATCAACTCTATAATCTCTACTTAAATAGTGAGAACCTGTATAAGTTAAATAGTATGAACTATCTTTTTGAAGTACGTATGGTCCTTCACTCCAAGCTCCCATACTACAATCAAGTAAAGATTGAACATAATCATCATTTCCATCTTTTTTAAATGTTACAAAATCATCTTCTAATTTATAAGCTGAAATAGAATTTCCTCCAGCTCCATAAAGATAAATTTCTTCATCAGAATTAATGAAGAAAGAACCATCAATTGATTTCTTTAAATTTTCACTAATTCTTTCAAATGGTCCTGCTGGATCTTCGCTTCTAAAAACAAAGTGTCCATTACCACTAATTGAAGTAATCATATAGAAATATCCATTATAATAAATTACTTCAGGAGCATAAGGATAATCTCCTACTCCACTAGGATAAGATGAGGCTTTTCCTGAAAGACAAATTCCATTTCCTAATCCTTTATCATCAGATGGTTCCCAGTTAACTAAATCTTCGCTAACATAACATCTAATTTTTTGAGCTTGTCCTGTTGGATACATGTAATATTTTCCATTGTATCTAAGGACAAAAGGATCTGCAGCAAGGTTACTTCCAATAACATTAGGAATTGTAATTGAATTTGTATAAGTATCTCTTAATTCATCAAATTTTGCTAATTCTTTATCATCTACTTTAGTATTAGTTCCGCTAGTAATTGAACATCCACTAACGGCTAATAAAGCAGGAATTAATAGTAATATTTTTTTATTTTTCATCTTATACCTCACCAAAAATCTTAATTTCATTGATATTTAATGATTCATCACCAATTTCAAAACAGAAAGTAATTTCATCAGTTTCAACATTATCAAAACTAAAGGTAAAGTTTGAATCTGGATAAATAAAGTCTTTACTTAAATCGACATAATTATCACCATCAAAAACACCATCGACAATATTATTTCCATTTCCTAATTTGATAAATTTAATATTATCAATCATTTTTTCAAAGAAAGCACTATTAACAACTTGAATACCACCAACTTTATATTTTTTATCAAGTTTAAATTTAACGTAAGCTTTACCTTTCTTAAGTAAAACTTCTTTATCTTTTTCTTGTTCAAGATTGTAATGTTCAACAACATATTCGTCATTTAAATATTGAGCATTTACAACATTTTCTGTAAAAACTTTAGCAGTTGTAGCAACATTTTTATATCCACTAATTACAGTTGGTAAAGGTTGTAATGAAGTGGAAGGACCTTGAGTGTAAGGAACACCATTTTCATCAAAATAAACGTGATCAAAACCAACCATTCTACCACTTGTAGAATCCTTTCTATTTCTATGAGCATGGTATGCAATCATATATTCTTCACCAGCTTTAAATATAAAGTGATGAGCAGTACCAGAAGTAAATCCTTCCCATTGTTCATAGACTGTTCCAGCACTTGGACCAGCATATCCAAAGAATAAATTAGTCCAATAACCATTCTTTTCATATGGTTTTGTAAAATCACCTAAAGGAGAATCACTTTCAGCATAACAAACTGTATAAAACCTATCTGGATAATGGTTAACAGAATATGACATATAGTATTTTCCATTAACTGGAGATTTCATAACAATTGGACCCTCAGCAACTTTAAATGATTTCATACATTCCCAATCAAGAATGTTAGTTGCTGTAGTTTTAGGAGACATTTCTCCTGGTCTTAATAAAATTTTATACGTAGATAAATCTGGTGTTACTGGATCTTTCATTTTAAATCCAACAATATATTGCATATTACCAGTATCATAAACTGAGTAATACATATATAAATCATCACCATCAACAAGTAAAGTTTGGTCTAAAATTGAAAGACCTAATCCACTCTTTTCATCTTTTATTAAGAAAGAAGTTTTATAATCAACCGCATTCCCATCAGCGTCTAAACCTTTATATTCGACAAATGGTCCAGTTGGAGAATCACTAACTAAAACATTAACTCCACTCTTTTCATTATCGTTTTTCTTTCCAGAGTAATACATATAAAATTTATCACCAATTTTATATACTTCTGGAGCAAATAAAGCAATCTTAGTAATTGAATTTGCACTTGGAGCATAAACGTCTTTATGTAATGTAAATGAATTAAAGTCAGTTGTTGAATAACAATCAAATGTTTTTGCAGCAGTTCTATCAGTGGTTCCATAAATGTAGAAAACACCATCTTCTTCAATTACAGCTGGATCTGGAAGAGGAATATCTTTAAGTTCATTCTTATACCATTTGTTACTATCCCAAGAAGAAGTTCCAATACTTCCATAATCATCGTATTCAAAATTAGTTGAAGAAATTATTTTTTTATCTTCGCTTGTAATTTGTACACCACTTCCTGAACATGAAATTAATGTTGATAAAGCAGCTACACCTAATAATATTCCTTTTCTTTTTTTCATAATTATTCGTCCTTAATTGCGGGTCCATCTAATTCAACATCAAAACTTGGTTTTTTATAATTGCCATCTTCTTCGCTTCCAACATATGGATAACCATCTTCATCCCAGTTAAGTTTATCCATCATAAGATGTCTTGTTTTATAACTATCTGATTTAAAGTATGCATGGTAATAAATCCACCAATCACCTTTAGCATCAACATAAATTGAGTTATGTCCTGGACCAGCAGTTGCTCTTTCACTTCCAACAGCTCCAGCCCAAAGAACAAGTTCGCCATATGTATTGCTCTTAATTGATTGAGTCATAGCTCTTCCATCTTTTCCAACATATGGTCCTTCAATATTTGTGCTTCTACCAACAAATACACTATAAGTTGAATCACCTTGAGCACAACAAGTTCCTGAACTTCCAAAAAGATAGTAATATTCGCCTTTTTTAGTTAAATATGTACCTTCATAGGTTGCTCCATCCCAATTTCCTGGATATCCAGCAATTAAGACTTTATTATTCTTTGCATAAGCAAATTTATCTTCAATTGTATCGTCTTCATATAAGCTTTGACCATCATCGCTTAATCTAATTAAATATATCCCTCTAAATGAGCCAGCAATCATGTAAACTTCATTTCCTTCTCTAAAGATTGCAGGATCGATACAGTTTTCAATTCCGATTTCGTTACATGTAAATAATTTACCCATATCTTCATATGGACCTTCAATATTATCAGCAACAGCATATCCAATTCCTACAGGTGAACCCCATCCACTTAATGAATAGTAATAAATCCATTTATCTTTAACTTTCATTACATCTGGAGCCCAAATATTAGGAGTTTGAGCATCATTTCCATAATTTTCTTTTACATAAGTATCACCCCAAACAGGTCTATCAATTAAATTATTAGTAAAGACTTCCCAATTACAACCATCTTGGCTTCTTAAACCGATTCTATTGGTACCAAAAATGTATAAATAACCATTTTCTCCATCAACAATATGTGGATCAGCAATTTCACCAGTATATCCTCTTCCTAATTGATCTAATGGATATGTTCCATTAATATAAACTTCACTATATGTTTTAACTTGTGGCTTTTCACCTTCGATATAATCGATTTCTCTACCTTCTGTGAAGTATCCGCTTGTAACTGGAGGTTTTGGTGTAATTACATCTCCATTACAACTAGCTAAAGATAATACTGCTGGTGCACATAATAATATGGCGTTTCTAAGTTGTTTGTTCATATTTATTCTCCTTTAACCTTAATATATTTAAATAAGCCACTAGCGTGATTATTATAAATTCCTACTTTACCTTCGATATAAATATCATTATCGATTGTTTTATATAACTCCTTATCATTTAAGTAAAACGTAATTTCACTATCATTCTTTATAGCTTTTAATTTAAATTCGTTACTAGTAAAATTATTTTCTAATTTTAATAAAATCTTAGAATGGTTATATCTACCTTTAATTATATAAATATAATTAGAGTTTATACAGAAAATGTATCCATTTAATGAATAACACGATTCAAAGGAATTATTGTTTCCGTAATTGTTAACATCCATTATTAAACCAACAAAATCACAATCTTCTACTGGATTTCCAAGTAATTTTAACTCTGTTTCTAAAACATAATTTCTAAATTTATTTTTTGATAAAATCGCATTTCGATCATTTTCAAATAATATTCCATAATTATTGATGTTATATCTATAAAAAACATCAAAATTTACAAGTGTTTCTAAGCTCTTTGTTAAAATAATCTCTTTTTTAACACTTGTAATTTCTTTTAAAAGAAGCATTTCAACATTGAAAGATGAATTTAAATTTAAAGTATATTTACCTTCTTTTAAATGATAAATTTTAAAGTCTTTTCTTAACTTTAAATCATTATTTTCAAAGTTAAATTTATCATTTAAAAATTCAAAATCTATATAAAATCCTGCTTCTTTTCCTAAAATTGATAATAAATAGTCACCTTCTTTAGTAACATAAAAATCATATGTTTTTAAATCTTCATAAACAAAAGTTTTTGAAACATAAAGCTCATTTTTATCACTATCTTTAAAAGCATATTTAGAAGAAGCGATATAAGCATCTTTAAGTTTATTGTTTTTATAACCAATTTTTCCACTTTCTAAAACAACATTTTCATTAATTAAGAATTCCATATTATCAAAATAAATTACTAACTTATTTTCTTTATATTGAATTCTAAAATTATGTAAAACTTCCTCGTTATATTCTCTATTTAATTTCAAATTCACTATGATTTCCTTACTATTTTTTAAAATAATATGGTTATTTTCTAAATATAATGAATAATAATTATTTTCATCTTTATATCCAAATATACCTTTAGAATTTTTTCCTAAAAGATTAAATTCAATAGAAAATTTGTTATTAGTAACATAATCAAAAATAACATTTTCTTCATTACTAAAGGTTTCAAAATCTGGTCTTTCAATATTAAAATTACTAGCTAAAGATGGATTAGAAACAATAATCTTATCATCTTTAAATAATAATCTTGAAATATTAAATCTTCTAATTTTATCATCATTCATGGAATGATATACGATATAATCACTATCTAAGTTTGGTCCTAAGACAGTCATCGAATGTCCTAAACCATAAAACTTTTCTTCGTTTGAAAGTAAAATTACATCCTTATATTTTAAATTAGATAATGAATTTCCACTTACATATTCAACTCTATATGAAGATGATAAAAAGTGTGTTCCAGTATAAGTTAAATAGTAATTTCCATATCTTTTAATAATAAATGGACCTTCATTCCATCTTCCAATTTTAGCTTCTTTAATAACTGTTTCATCTTTAAATAACTCAAAATCAGTATTTTTAGAAACTTCATCATTAAATTCTTTTAAAATAATACCAGTTTCACTAGCTCTAGAAAGATATATTTTTTCATCAGAATCTACAAAAAATGATCCATCAATCATTTCAAAAATATTATCAGTAATTTTTGTAAATGGACCTAAGATTGAATCTGATTTAAAAATGTAATGTCCGTTTCCTCCTGGAGAACAAATTAAATAATAGTATCCGTTAAAATAAAAAACTTCGGGAGCATATCCTTCTTTAACATCATCCTTAAAATTATCTACATGTCCTTCCCCATTTACTTTTTCAAAATGTAAAAGATCAAAGGATTTAAAACAAATTAATCCTTTTTTTGCAGTAAAAAACAAATAATAATATCCATTAACTTTAATCAAGAAGGGGTCAGCGGCCCCTTCTTGAGAGTTAATAAATTCGTTTGAAAAATTGTTGTTATATGTAAACAAAATTTCTCTACTCATCTATATCGATTCTTTCTCCACTAATTTCATCAAAGAGATGAATTAAACTCTTTGACATAACAAGGTTGACAGGTTTATGAGCTTTAACATCTAATGTAGCAGGAACTTTAGCAATCATTTCTACATTGTTATATGTAGCATGAATTAAATATTCTCCACCAAGAAGTTCAACAACACTTGGTTCAATTTCAAATGCTTTTGTAGCATCCTTTTCATTATATGCTGTTTCGACATGAATGTTTTCTGGTCTAATACCTAATTTAATAGTATGTTTTCCATTTAAAGCACTCTTATATTGTTCTAACATCTCCATGAGTGAATTTCTTGTTTCTTCAAGATCAAATCCTTTAGCTGCTTTCTTTACGAAGATTTTTTTCTTTTTCTTCTTAGAGTATGTTAAGACATCGATGTCTTTAGCTTCTTTTTCATTTTTAGCATAAGATTTAGCACTGAAAATCTTAGAAAGCTCTGTTCTTGTAACTTCACCTTCACTATCAGTATCAAGGAGTTCAAGAAGTCTTGTGGTTTCTTCAACTTTCTTTGTGTAGAATCTTTCATGAGCTCTAGCAAATTTAACACCAAAGTTAACTTTAAAGCCATCTTCTAAAGTTACATAACCATTATCATAAGTACCATCGAAAATGTTCATAGCTGGTGAGCCAATAAATTTAGCGACGAATAAGTTATTTGGTTTTGAGTAAACTTCTTTAGGTGTTCCAACTTGTTGGACCCATCCTTTTGACATAACAACGATTCTTGTTGCCATTGTCATAGCTTCTGTTTGGTCGTGAGTAACATAAATTGTTGTAGCTCCAATTTGTTCATGGATTCTAACAATTTCGCTTCTCATCATAACTCTTAATTTAGCATCAAGGTTAGATAAAGGCTCGTCCATTAAGAAGACTTTTGCATTTCTAACGATTGCTCTACCTAAAGCAACACGTTGCATTTGACCACCACTTAATTCCTTTGGAAGTCTATCGAGGTATGGTCCAAGATCTAAGATTGTAGCTGCTTCAAAAACTTTATTTCTAATTTCTTGTTCAGTTAATTTAGCTTTAATATGAATTTCTTCATTAGTTTCTTTATCAAGATAAACATATTCATCATTAAGAATATTACCTTTATTTTGAAGAGCTTCTAATCTTGTAGCTAATAAAGCTTCAAATTCATTAACTAATTCATCTTTAAAGTTTTTAAATTCATCTGCTAAAAATTGTAATTTTGTTTTCTTTAAGACTGCTTTAAGGAGGGTTTTAGCACTTAAATCTAAACAATTATATTTTGTAGCAATGTATTGGTATGGTTTACCAAAATTAACTGTTTTGTCAAATGACTTAAAGATTGAATCAACTAAATCTTCTTCAGTAAGAAGTTTTAATACTTCTTTATATGAGACACATTTATAATCATATTTTTTCTTATCGTATTTTCTAATACGAAGTGGGAAAGCAATATTATCATAAACACTCATTTGAGGATATAAAGCATAGCTTTGGAAGACCATCGAAATATCTCTAGATTTTGATGGTAAGTAGTTTGATAAAACTTTATCAATATATAAGTATCCACTTGAAATATCTTCAAGACCAGCAACCATTCTTAATGTAGTTGATTTACCACATCCAGATGGACCAACAAGAACGATAAAATCATTCTTATTAATCTCAAGGTTAAAATCAAAGACTGCTTGAACACCATTTGGATATACTTTATTGATTCCTTTTAAACTAACAAAGGAATCAACTTCTCCATTACTAACTTTATAGTTATGTTCTTTTAATAATTGTCTAGCAACTTTTTCATCGTCGACGACTAAGTTACCATCAAGAAATTGTTCATTATTTTCCATATTTATTTATCCTTAATATTAACGTTTAACACCTGCACTGGCCATACCTTCAACAATCTTGTTAGCTGCAAGAAGATAGACAATTAAAACAGGGATAATACAAACGACACCACCAGCTAAGGAGACACCGATTTGGTTACCAGTACGATATTTACCTAACATGTAAGCCATACCGACTTGTAATGTCCATAAGTTTTTATTATTGACATTAGCTCCATATAACATTTGTGGCCAAATAAGATCATTCCATCCACCCATGAATCCAAATAATCCTTGAACAAAGATAACTGTTTTTCCAAGTGGAAGAATAATTTTTGTGAAAATCTTTAAATTAGAGTAACCATCCATTCTAGCTGATTCAACTAAATCCTTAGGAATTGAGCCAAAGAATGTCTTAATTAAGTACATTCCATAAACTCCACCTAATCCAGGAAGAATTAAACCAATAAGAGGGACTTTTTGCCAACCTAATCCGAAGATTGTGGTTTGGTTACCGATTGTAGTAGCGGCTCCAGGAACAACCATCGAAGCAACGATAATTGCAAAGAGGATATTTCTTCCTTTAACTTCTAAAAAGGTAAAGGCATAAGCTGTTAATGAAGCGACAATAAGGTAAAGAATGGTTCCACCAATTGCACTACCACATGAGTTTAAAACCCAACAAAGTAAATTAACATAGTCAACACCAGTTGTAATATGTTGTTCACCTGTTGTTTCTCCAAAAAGAATAACTTTATATGACTCTAAACTATATCCGCTATGAGGATACAAGAATTGTTCTGGATAATACATTGCATCGTATTGGCTTCTTAACGAAACTGTAACAAGAAGAATAAATGGTGCAATCCAAATAATACAGAATATAGTTAAAATAATAAACGATACGATTTTACTGGCAGGATATTTTAAATGAAGGTTTTTTTCATTTCTTTTATTTAATTGCTTGCAGTTTTCTACTGTTTGACAATTCGTTTCCATTTAGAATATTCCTCCGAAATTTTAAAACCTGATTTTCTATCACGAGTTGCATATTGTTGGATGCCAGTAAATAAACCAACAAATAATGCATAAACGATACTAGCAGCACTAGCTAATCCATAGTAGGCTGCTTGAAGGTTGGCGTTAGATCCATCGACAATTGCTTGAATATAGTAAAGTAATGTAGATGTATCACCCCAAGCTGGAGCACCATTTAAAGTACTAGCTGTGAAAGGACCACCACTTAAAAGGACGTAGTTTTGACCATATAATCCCATATAACCAATAATTGTTGTGAATAAACAAAGAACTAATTGTCCTTTAATATTTGGAATAGTAACATAAAGAATTTTATGCCATCTTGAACATCCATCGACTGAACTTGCTTCGTATAATGACTTAGGAACGTTTTCAAGTCCTGCATTGAGAATGATGAAGTTTCCACCCCAACCTCCCCAGAAACACATACAGAAAATTGGAATCCATGCATAAGCGACGTTATAAACATTACTTCCGATATTAAATGAGAACCATGTACTAGTAAACCATTTAATTTCACTAAATATTGTATTAGGGAATATTGTCGCAAGAACACCTGCCGTATCCGCTGGGTTAAATAGCATAACGAATATAGCACCGGCACAAGAAAGTGGAACGATACTAGGAAGATAAACTAAACATCTAAATAGTTTAAATCCTGGTGGCTTAAAATTAATTAAGATAGCAAGAGCAAGCGGAATTACAATAGCAATTGGAACCATTATGATGGCAAATGTTATTGTATGAAAGAATGCTCTCCAGAACGATTCGTAAAATTTAAATGTTGAAACTTTTCCTTGAATTTTATAGTTTGGATTAAATAATACCTGATACCATTGGAATCCAACAAAAGTTTCCTGTCCAGGATAACTTAATTTATATTGAGTAAACGAGATATAAATTCCATAAAATAATGGATAGACAAAGAATATTAAGAAGGCAAGAAGGAATGGTAATGTGAATAAAAGAAATATACCATACTTCTTGATTGTACCCTTCTTTCTTTCTTCTCTTCTATAAAACTCCTGTAATGTCAAAGCCTCTTTCATTTTGAGTTAACCCAAAATTAGCCAAGGATCTTTAACATATCAACTGATTCTTGGCAAGATTGACCAGATTCAGCAATAATTTGTTTAGCTTTTTCAACTGTACATCCATCACCGCTTAAAGCAGATTGAATTTGGACAACTGTTGATTGTAAAGCTGAGAATAATGTATCTTGATATTCAAGTGATTCTAAAGCAATAATGTCAGCTGGATCACCTAAACCTCTTAATGTAGCTTTCTTTGAAACTAATTCTTTATATTCATTTGAAGCATAGACGTTCTTCCAAGCTGGAATATGTCCAGATGTACACCATTTAGCAAGGTTATATTCACCATCACTAATATTTGTGCCTTGAGTGAACCATTTTGTAAATTCCATCATAGCAGCAACTTTGGTATAGCTCTTAATGTTAGCAGAAGCACAAATTGAGTGTCCTAAACCATACCATTTTTGAGCTTTTTCGGAATCTTTATTTTCATCTAATGTCCACCAACCTTTAGCATGTGAACTAGTTAATGGGTAACCATAAATTGGATCAGCAGCTTCTTCAGCGGTAACACCATTACCTGCTTTTCTAAGATCGCTGTTATTGAAGTTTGGTTCATAATTTGATGATGACCACCATGGTCCTTCTGAGAACATAGCAATCTTACCAGCACTGAAAAGAGCTGTATTTGTACCAGTTGTGATATAACCTTTATTATAGTTTTCAACTTGGTCTGTACAATATCTAATGAAACCTTCGTTTTCATGGAATGTAACTCTTTCTTGAGCTTCATCCATTAATGATCCACCGTTAGCATAAAGAGCGGTTAATCCATCTGGATCTGAAGATTGAACATAAGAAGCAGCAAATGTGGTAGGAGCGACAACCCAGCTATGATCTGTTCCTTTATTGATATCACGGGTTAATAATTGTCCAGCTTTAGCTTTATTTGTTAATCCTTCAAGTAATGATTGGTATTCGGCTTTACTTTCTGGAATAAATCTGGTGTTATTATCAAATCCTAAATTATTCTTTTTGATAATATCTTGTCTAAAATATGTTAAGAAACCATGAGCATCAACACTCATTGAGTATCTTGTGCCTTTATAATGATTAACTCTATCAATACCTTCATAAACTTGTGTAAAGTCTAGTTGGCAATTTGCTTTTTCTAAAACTTCATCAGTTAAAGGTAAAAGATATTGTTTAGCTTTTGAAGCATATAAACTAATCTTGTTGTTATGAATCCACATGATATCTGGGAATGAGCTCTTGTCATTTCTCCATGTAGAATCTAATTGGCTGTAGTAATTTTCTTCGTTAATGTTATTAACGCTAATGTTGATTTGACCAGCATATTCTTTGTTAAAGTTGCTAATTAAACCATTTAATGTTGATGAATCTGGTTCTCCTCCGACTGCCCAAAGTTTAAGTTGGACATTGTCAAATAATACTGTTTTTTCATCATCATCAAGTTCTCTATCATCTTCGAGATTTACTGTAGGTGTTTCATCACCTCCGTTATCATTACTTGGACCACCACAAGAAGCAAGCATAGCAAGGCAAGCACTTGTAAGAACAAATAATGAACCTAATTTTTTAAGTTTCATATTTTCCTCCTTTTTCTATAAAACTTATAAAGCGCCTTCGTTTCTTTCATCTAAATCTTCTTCGTCGATATACTTAAGGTCTTTTAGATAAGTCTTTGTAGCCATATCGACTAAAGTAAGTTTGTAATGTGTTAAAAGTGCACTTATAAAATTAATTAAAACCAATACTAGAATGACTATATAGATAATCAATAAGTTGATCTCTAATGAGCCAATTGTGACCAATGTAACTAAGAAAGAGTTAGCATTGGAATTGAAAGGTGGTAAGAATAAAAATATAAAAGTTAAAGGGAAATAGAATATTGTATCCATTATCGTACGAATGATTATATCTTTTACCTTTACTTTTTCACCTTTATATGTAATTTGACCTAGTCTTAAAAATTTTCTTCCCAAGGTCATTTCTTCTTTAAAAATTAATTTAGTAGTTAAATTGTAAGCCAAGAAACCTACTAAATAAGAAAGAACAAGTGTTAAAACTATTAAATGTCCATGTTTACTATAATTAGCTTTATAGTTAGCATAATGAGTTGAATTATATGTTGTAGAATTCATCAATCTCTTTTCGGCATTTTCTTGAAGTTTGTAATATCCATTAGCAATGTGATTATAATCTTCATCACCACTATTATCTAAATTCATATAATTTGAAGAAAAGAAGATTTTTTGACAAATATTTTTTTCGATTACATATGGAAATGTCTCTTTATTTTTTGAAGCCTTGAAATAAGTAGCAAAATTATCGCTAAATGCTAATTCAAATGATTTATCAAAAAATTCTTTAGGTTCGTTTCCATTGTAATTTAATATGTCATTATTTTCATTATGAAGCGGGATATATTCTGTATAAAAGAAAGCAATGTCATCATTTTGATAACTTGAAGGAAGAAATTCATCTACTGGAATCTTTTCAAAATTAGAAATATTTGAATCAAACAATTCCTTTAATGAATCTGGATATTTTTGATCAGTATTATGCAATTTAACTTCTTCATACCATCCAACACCACTAAGATCATTTTCGTTTGAATACATCAATAATCTCGTAATATTAATATATGCAAAGAAATCGTTTTCATATCTAACCTTAGTGTGTTCTTCTTGTTCGTAATATGCTAAATGAGTCTCTTCTACTAAACCTTTATAATAATCAGCTTCATACTTAATTTGATCTTTGGTATAGTTATAATCTTCAGTAGTTTCTAAAATTTTAAATCCACCAAAGAAACAACCATAAATAAGAACAAAAATAAATAAAGCGTCGATTAAAGAAGCTAGGGCTCTTTTTAATGGTCTAGCACTCTTTGATCTAGATAATAATTCAATAGTTTGTTCTCTCTTTTTATTCATATTAATTGTTAAGAAAGGGGAAAATCCCCTTTCTTATAAAGTTTAAAATTATTTTTTATTAATCAGCAGCCCAATCAAATCCTTCAACTTCACCAATCTTTTTCATTGAAGTAATTGAAGCAATCTTGGCATCAACTTCGCTTTCAGTGATTGTATAGTCATATTCTGAAACAACTATATCACTATTAAATTCAAAGAATCCGAAGTATGTTAAAGCTGGTGTATCTCCAGCATCAGCTGAGAATAAATCATGTAATGATGTTAATGAGTAAGCATATGTATCATTAATCCAAACATGGAAATCAAGTTTATCACGAGCAACAGCAATCTTAAATGAACCATCGATTCCGATTGGACTTTCAAGTGTATAAGCTTTATCCATATGACGTGCCATATCATTTGTGACACCACTATTCCATGCCCAGTTACCTGAGTTTTGAACTTCACAAACACCCATTGCATCAAATGAAGTATTAGCATGGCAGTTTTCTGGGTTGAAGAAGAAAACGATTCTATTATCGGTCATTGATTCTTCAACAACTGGGTTACTTAATGTTGAGAAAACGATACCCATCTTTGGAAAACTTTCGTTAACACTAGTACCTTTCCATTGAATCTTACCTTCAATGTAAGCTTTTGATGTTGGTTCGGACTTAACAAATAAATCTAATGTAGAACTTGAACCTGTTCTAACAGTACCACCATCTTCTTTTAATTCTTTTGTAAAATCATCATCATTTGATAATGATGAACTGATTGTTCTATCAAAGTAAACATCTGTAACAGTAATTTCAAAACTACATTTTTTAGTTGTATCTGTTTGAGAAACGACTTCAATTGTAGCTTTTCCTAAAGTTAAAGCTCTTAAAGTTGTACCAGCAACTTCAACTACTTCAGGATTTGAACTTGTAACTGTGACTCTCTTTTGTTTAGTTGTTAAAGTTTTTGTACCAACTAAATCATAGAATTGTGAATATGCAATTGTATCACCAAGTTTCATATTAACTGCGCTTTCTTTAGCAGTTAAAGATTTAATAACGGATTCTTCAACATTACCGGTATCATCGCCTGGGTTTGGATCTACTGTAGGAGTATCATCTTTTGTTGTATTACCACAACTTGCTAAACCTAAGGTTCCACCTAATAAAAGGGCGCTTAAACCAAGTAAACATAAGTTTCTTTTTTTCATATTTAATCTCCTTATATATAAATTATAATTTATATAACCTTATATTTTTTACATTAAAATTAATGAACTAAAGGAGTATTCCTTCGAAAACATCGCTAATTTTAATGTCTTCCTCACTATTAATTGTTAATTTACAACTGTATAGTGATCTATCAACATATTTGTTCTCTCTAGCATGGAATACATAATATAATTCACCATTTAAATAAGCGATTCCTCCATGACCAGTAGAACAAATAAAGTTTTCTTCCTTCTTGATGATTGGATTCATTTTAACTTTTTTAAATCCTTTTAAGGGAGAAAGACTAAAAGCAATACCTACACCATAAAGCTCATTTTCAAAATTATTAGCAGAATATGTTAAAGCATAAACTTCTTTACCATTTAAATTTACTTTAAATGTAGTTGAACCTTCAAGCCATCTTCTATTTTTTCTTTTACCATTTGATTTATCAAAATCAAAGATATGACCATTTTCCCATTCTTGAGGATCATCATGATAATTTAAAATTTTGATGGCTAAATCTTTATTTTTTCCATAGTAATCTTTATATGTATCTTTTACTGATGGATTTGTCTTTCCATTAGGATCATCAAAGAAAGCTCTATCTAATTCGCAACATAAAATGTTGCTTTCTTCAATAAATTTCTTATATTCTTCATCGTAAGTGTAGTTTTTATAACAACATCTTGAAAAATATAAATATATTTTGTCATCTTCAAAGAAGAGATTAGCATCGATTGCTGAAATATGTGTTCCCTTTTTAGCTTTACTTTTAGCTTCTTCAATTGTTATAGAAGCATTTAAATCGCCTTCAATAAGAGGATAAATATCTAAAAAATCATTATCATAAGGACTATAATCAATTGGTCTATTTTCAATGTTTACAAAAGGACCAGTTGGGCTTTTTGAAACCGCACAACCAATTTTTAAACCTTCTTCAAAGTTCTTGTCTAAAAAATAATGCTCTAAAGATTCATCTTTAACTCTTGCTGAATAAAAGAGAAAATATACTTTGGTTTTTTCATTATAGTAACATTCTGGAGCCCAATACCAATCTTTAGCCCAGTTGTTCTTGCTTAGATCTAAAGCATAATCAACAAATTCAAAATGCTTTAGATCTTTGCTTCTATGAATGTAAAATGTCTTATTATCTTTTTCTTCGTTTGAAGTTGAATATATGTAATAATACCCACTATTTTTGTCGTATAAAGTAAATGGGTCTGCACCTATTACTTTCATACTATAATGTTATGTATTGACTAATATCTTCAATTGCACCTTCACTTGCAGTGGAGCTACCTACATATAATCTTTCATCACTCTTTGTTCCACCATTTGATGAGATATTAGAATAACCAAATAATACTTTAATTTCTGATTCACTATCATATCCTAAAGCATCATAAGGAATGAACATTTCATAGTCTAAACCTGAATTTGTTCCACCATTAACATCACCAACTGTTGTAACATTATGTTTAATACCAGTGATATCTTTTTTGTAGAATAAGTTATGTTTTACTAAATCAGTATCTTTACTTGTTAATAAATTAACAGCTGAATCATAAACTCTTAAAAGGTTAGCACTTGATAAGCAGATTGTATATTTATCACTTGTTGTTGTATCAGTAATATACATTCTAAGGTCATCGTTTTTACCTTTTTGACCCATATCGCCAACTTTCCAAAGTTCGCCATCAGTCCAAATGTCATCATCAGTAATCTTAGCTCCAATAGCTAAGCCTAAATCGCTCTTTCCAACGTAGATTTTGCCTAAATTAGATGGTAAATCATATGAATTTTTATAAAGTTCTTCATCAATAATACCATCTACATATGGATAATTTCCAACATGAACATTTACTTTAGAAGATGTTTTTTCACAATTAATAGTTGTTGTGATATCAACTTCTTGAACACCTTCTTTTGTTTCATCATATGTTCCATATTCAGGAGTTACTAATCCTTCATAACCACTTGTATAAGTAGCATTTAAGTATCTTGGAAGTTCGACTTTCTTATTTAATGGTACGTAAAGGTCAGTTTCTTCAATTGTTTCAACTTTACGAGTATCATTAAACTTAATAATTTCTTCGACAGCTCTTTTACCAAATTCAATATTTGATTGAGCTCCCATGTGCCATGGTTCGAAAGTATTTGTTTCAAGATCCATTGAATCAAGAAAAACAGCATTCTTTGTATCGCTTGCTACCTTTTCTTGAATAGCACGTAATTTATTTGAATATTTTGCGGAATTTGTTTTAGCTTCACCAATAACAAAAGGAAGCTCTTCATTTCCAACATAACTTCTAACATCTTTAATAAAATTTCTTAAACAAGATTCATAAATTTCCATATTTGCATCAAATTTAGCATCTTGTTCACCATGAGAAAATACAATTCCATCAATTACAGCTTGATAACCTTCTTGATCTAAGTCATCAATAGCCTTATCAATAAGTTGATATAAATTATTTGTTAATGGACCAGTTTGTTTTTCTGTTTTTTCATTAGTTCTAATTTGTTTTGTATCTAATTTTGAACCAACTTCGGTATCTAAAACTGAACTTTCACTATACCAATCAGAAATAAATGTTGATCCACAAGCAGTAAATTTAATGATACCTGATTTTCTACTTTCACCATCTTTTTGATATCTAGTTTGAAGTGATAAACCCATACCAATTTCTGGTCCAAATTCAGCACCACTATCGCCAAAACCTGGCTTTAATTCTTTAAACATTGTAGAAGTTGATAAACTTGATGGAATATTTGATAAAACTGACATTTGATATCCATCTTCAATAATATCAACTTCAGTAAATGGAACTTTTTGATCCTCAGTCAAATCTGTATTAACTGCTTTTCCTCTAGCTCCACTTTGTCCTGCTAAAATAACAAGATGAACTTTATCATCTTCAGTTCCTGTAGGAGTACAAGTTTCGTTTTCTTTTGGTCCTCCACATGAAGCTAATAAACAAAGAGCACATGCTGATAAAAATAAATTTAATTTTCTTTTCATAAATTAAACGCCCCTTTCGTGTAAATAAGCACAAAGCCTTCTAAAACTAGAAGGCTTTGCTAAATTTTTAATATTTAACTATTTAACTCTTTGAATTGAATTAACTTGACCAACTGTAAATTCAGAAGATAA
>JAEDIE010000014.1 GCA_016296775.1 Bacilli bacterium
TAATTAAAAAACGATTATTTTTCACGGGGTATTTTTCAATTTTCCTAATAAAAAAGGAGGTATTTTTTCAAATACCCCGGAAATATCCCGGAAAAAAACGGAGAATCGAAATTTTTAAAAAAAATTGGTGGAGCTTACCGGGATCGAACCGGCGACCTCTTCCATGCCATGGAAGCGCTCTCCCAGCTGAGCTAAAGCCCCTCACGTTTTAAAATTATATCAAATAATATATTAATATATCAAGAATTTTTTATTAATAGAGAAAACTAAGTTTTTAATATCTATTTACTATCAAACACTTTATTAACTAATTTATCAAAAACTATATTAAATCCTAACTATTTTAACAAAATTGGCTCCCTCAACGAGACTCGAACTCGTAACTAACCCTTAGGAGGGGCTTGTTATATCCAATTTAACTATGAGGAAATATTAATGCAAGTTGCATTAATATTAATTATATATCTAAATAAAATCATCAAATAAAGAAATTTCTTCATCTTCTTTTAAATTCTTTAAAACACCTAATTTTTCTAAGTCTTTTATATTTGTTGAAGATAAGCTTGTTCTATTTACTAAATCTTCTTTAGATGTAAATTCACCTTCATTTCTAGCTTTTAAAACACTATCACCAGCTGCTAATCCTAAACCGGGAACAACTCTAAATGGAGGAATTAAAGCATTATGTTCATGATCTACAATAAAATCATGAGAATCAGATTTTGTAATATCAATATTTTCAAATATAAATCCTCTTTCAGCCATTTCTAAAGCAACAATAAGACAGTTTAGAATATCTCCATCTTTCTTAGAGAATTTATCATTTACATTGTTAGCTATCTTTTTATGTTGAAGTTCACTTAATCTAGCATGAATTGCATCTATTCCTCCGATCATAGCATTGATATCAAAATCATCAGCTCTTAAAGAGAAATATGAAGCATAGAATTCAAGAGGATAGTAAACTTTAAAATATCCAACACGAAGAGCCATCATAACATAAGCACAAGCATGACCTCTTGGGAAAAGATATTCAATCTTATTACATGCTCCAATATAGTATTCAGGAACGTTATGTTTTCTCATTAAATCCATTAATTCTGGAGTTAAATGTTTATCTTTCTTTCTAACAATTTCCATAATATTGAAAGCTTCAAGATCAGCTAATCCTTTAGAAATAAGATAAGTCATAATATCATCTCTACATCCAATAACCTCTTGTAATGTACAAACTCCATCATTAATTAAGTTTTGTTGGTTATTTCCATAAACATTAGTTCCATGAGTTAAACCAGAAATAATAAGTAAATCATTAAAAGATTTTGGTTTAGTTTCTCTTAAAACTTGACGTGTAATTTCTGTTCCAAATTCTGGAAGACCAATTGCCCCATTATCTGGTTTCATATATTTATGAGCCATATTTAAAGCTTCATCACTTGAAAAGAGTGATAAAACTTTAGGATCATTAAATGGAATATCTTTAACATTTACATTTGTTAATTCAGTTAAAAACTTAATAGCTTGAGGATCAACGTGTCCTAACATATCAAGTTTTAAAATTAAATCATGAATCTTATCAAAATCGAAGTGAGTTGTTTTCCAAGCAGCTTCATCATCTCCTGCAGGATATTGAACAGGACAAAAATCATAAACTTCATATTCTCTAGGAATAACAACAATTCCTCCAGGATGTTGTCCAGTCGTTCTTTTAACACCTACACATCCATAAGCAAGGGCACTAACCCAAGCATTGCTTGGATTTAAATCAAATAATTCAAAATATTTTTTAACGTATCCAAAAGCTGTTTTAAATTGAACAGTTGAAATGGTTCCAGCTCTATAAACCTTGTCTGCACCTAAAAGATCTTTAGTAAATAAATGAGCAGTTGATTGGAAATCTGTAGGGAAATTTAAATCAATATCTGGGACTTTATCAGCGTGAAATCCTAAGAATGTTTCAAAAGGAATATCTTGTCCATCACTTACCATATCCTCTCCACAAATAGGACATTTCTTTAAAGGAAGATCAAAACCAGATTTGTATTTTCCATTATCATTAAAGAACTCAACATGCTTACATTTTGGACATCTATAATGAGGAGGAAGTGGATTAACTTCAGTAATTTTTGCCATTGTTGCAGCAAAAGAACTACCAACACTACCTCTAGAACCAACGATATATCCAGCATCATTTGTTAATTTAACTAGCTTATAAGCAATATAATATGTAACAGCATAACCACTGTTAATAATACCATCAAGTTCTCTTTTTAATCTTGAAGCGATTAATTCAGGAAGATTTTCTCCATACAATTCATGGGCTGTAGAATAACATAAATCCCTTAACATATTGTCACAATTATCAATTGTTGGAGTAAACAATTTATCTGGAACTGGATCAAATTCTTCACAACTATCAGCAATTTTATTTGTATTTGTAACTACAATTTCATAAGCAAAATCTTCACCCATCCATTTAAAAGATTCTAACATTTCATCTGTTGTTCTAAAATGTTGGTCAGGATTTTCATAATATAAAGATGGATTATCCTTATTGTAATGTCTTAATGGATGTAATGTATTTCCAACACCACTAGATTCAATATAAATATCTCTATACTTCTTTTGTTCTTTATTTAAATAATGAACATCACCTGTAGCACATATTAATTTATTCTTTTCTTTAGCAATATCAATATAATCAATTATATTTTGTTTTAACATTTCCATTGATGGAACTTCATTAGAATTAACTAAATAGACTAAATTTTCAATAGGTTGTACTTCAATAAAATCATAATAATCTATAGCTTTTTCAATAGATTCTTTATTTTTTCTTAACGCTGCATAAAATACTTCACCATTAGCACAACCACTACCAACAATTAAGTTTGTTCTTAATTCATTTAATAACGAACGAGGACAGAATGGATGAGAACCCATGTGTTCAGTATGAGAAATAGATACAATTTTATATAAATCTTTTAATCCTTCTTTGTTTTTACATAATACTGTTGTATGAACACCACCTCTATTCCAATGCTTTAAATATTCATTTGGAATAGGAAGTTCTTTAATATCATTTAATGAGACTTCTTTATGGAAAATATCATTTAATTTACTCTTTAAAACAACAAAAACATCCAAAAGAACTTCAGCATCGTAATAAGCTCTATGGGCTTTATCTTCATCATATTCAACATCATATCTTCTACATAAAGCTCCTAAAGAGTGTCTCATATTTTCAGGATTTAAATATCTAGAAATTTGAAGAGTGTCAATTGCACTATTGGTTAATTTTCCTAAATTAGCATTAACCATTTCTTCATTTAAAAGATAGTAGTCGAATTCAATATTATGGGAAACAAGGATACAACCCTCAATGAACTTTAAAAATTTAGGTAAAACATCTTTAATTAATGGTTCGTTTTTTACATCTTCATCTGTAATATTTGTCTTCTTTTGGATTAAATCAGGAATATGCATTCCTGGATTAACTAACATACTAAAACGATCTGCTTTCATACCATTAACGTATTTAATAGCACCAATTTCAGTAATCTTATCGTATCTAATATTAAGACCTGTAGATTCAAGGTCGAAAACAACTATTGGTCTTTTTTCAATAATGGAATCATCTGGATTAATTACTACTTTAAACTTATCTTCAATTAAATAAAGTTCACAACCATAAAGAATTTTGACTCCAGTTTTCTTTGAAGCAGATTGAGCATCAGGGAAAGATTGAACAACACCATGATCAGTAACAGCAATTGCTTTATGACCGAAATGTTTAGCTAACTTAACATAGTCTTTCATTTCGTTAATTCCATCCATTTCAGACATATTTGTATGTAAATGGAGCTCAACTCTCTTCTCGCTTGCTAAATCATCTCTTAATTTATCATCTGGCAATAAATAAATATTATGAGCTGCAATAGTAACAGAATTACTAAATTTATCTAAGTCAACTTTACCTACAACTCTAATATTTTTACCAAAACTAATTTGTTTACATATTTCTTCTTTTGGACTTCCTGCTTTACAAATATAGTTAACATAAATAGCACTATCATCATCTGCAACTAAAAATTTATTAATTGAGAACCCTCTTTTAGAAAGCTTAGAAGTTACTTCAAAAACTTTTCCATTAATATCAACAGCACCACTATTAAGATCTATATTTTTAATAGCATAATTTTGATAATCACCTTTTTTATAAAGCTCTTTTTTTCTTCTTTCTTCAATCATTTGATTGTAGTTATCTTCAATTTCTTTAGCTAACTTATTTTCAATAGCTTCTTTATTTGAAGCGTATTCTTTATCAATAACTTCTTCTTCAACTTCTTCTTTTGTTTCTTCTTTTTTAACTTCAATAGTATTAATTTCAAATCTAAAAGGATATGAAAGAAAAGTTAATAAAGAATTCATACTTTCAAAAAACTTAGTTTTATTTTCTTCTACTTCAACTATTATTGTTTGTCCATCTACTTTATATTCAATATCAAACGGAGTAAAAAACTCATTAAAATAATTACTTTCTACAATTTCAATAACATCATTTATACTAATTTCTTCATCATAAACAAAACTTATATCAGCTTTATAAGTTTGAATTGAGTTAATTCCCTCTATAAATTGATCAAGTAATTTAGCTTTCCAAGCACTTACTTTTCTAAAACAATAAATATAAACGTTACTATCAACTAAAGATTTTTGAATCGAAACAAAATCAAGATCAAAATCTTCAATATTTTCAATATGAATAGATTTTAAAAATCTAGTAATTCTATCTTCTTGAGCCATAATTAAAACATTTTAATAATATCTAAAACAAAGATAACAAGAGCAAGAGCAAATAACAAGCCAAGACCTACATAGGAAACAATTCCTTTAACTTTTGCAGGTATTTTCCATTCTTTATATTCAACACTTGCTACTTCACCAACACTAATAGTAGCTTCTTCTTTTGTAACATTTACTTCATCACCTTCATTAGTAGAAATAACATTTGCATCAACTTTAACAGATTGTTTTTGTTTTCTCTTAAATTTGGCTTTTTTAATTCCATTTACACTTCCTTCAATAATTTCAACAAGGATTTGCCATCCATCAAGACCTGGGAAAGGAAGAAGATTAAATAAAGCTAAGTTAACACTAATCATTGCCCAATTATATAAATAAATATAGAAAGGATTTGAAATAAGTTGTGTAGTTGTAGCATTTAAAATAGCAACTGGTCCTCCAACGTTTTCCCATCCCTTACCAATAAATAAGTTTCCTAAAGCTTTAGAAATTAAAGATGTAGATTCAACCCAAAGTCTACCTGCTTCACCAAAAGATTTTTCTTTTAACCAAAACTTATATTGATAAAATTTAAGATTAAATGTGGTGAATTTTCCATCTTTAAAATATGGAACTAAAGTAGCATTTAATACTTTATTTGTTTCATTATTAACAAAAGTAATTAATTTATCTCCACTAATTTTTCCATTGTATATATCTTCAAAAGGAAGTCGCATTGTATTTGAATTATCATCAATAACTGGAACATAAAGGTTATCTAAATTACCTGTATATTCAATAAATTCATTTTGATCTTTACTTTCATAATAAAATTCTACATCACTAATTTTTGCATCACTTGCCTTAACAGATTGATAAAAATTTAAATATGAAGAATAATCAATATTATTAATTCCAAAGTTAGAAGTATTAAGTGAAAGAACATATTCAATTTGTTCTCCTTCATGATCTAAAACAAATGGTTTTAACTCAAAATTACCTTGGTTAGAAGCATCATTTGTTTGAACAAGTGCAGTAAATGTAATTGTTTTATCATTATATTTGTATCTAATTGTTCTTAATTGAAGAACATAAAAATCATCTAAATTATTTTGTAATCTATTATCAACATCTAAAATACTTAAGTCTTCAACTGGATTATTTAATTCATCATAAACTAATAATTTTGATTGATCTGCTTCATAAGGTGTAGTATCAAAATCAACAACGTTGGTAAATGTTTGATAATGAGGGAAACATGAACAAGCAATAAAGAAAATTACATAAGCAAGAACAAAATTCATGACAATTCCTGCTCCAAAAATAATGAATCTTTTCCATCTTGATATTCCAGCAATACTTCTAGATTTAGGAATTTGAACACCATCAGGAAGCTCATCCCCTTCTTCTCCATACATCGAAACATATCCTCCAAGTGGAACAATACCAATCGAAAACTTTGTTTCACCTTTCTTCCTTTTGATCTTTACAATTTTTGGACCAAATCCAATTGAAAAATCGGAACAATAAACTTTAAAAGATTTTGCAGCAATAAAATGACCAAGTTCATGAATAGTTACTAAAATTCCTAAACCGACAAAAAAGAGTAGAATACCTAACCAAGTATTTCCATCTGCCCAATTTAACAAAACATTAATTCTCATTCACTTTACCTTCAATTAAATACTTAACTGCCTTTCTTGCTGCCATATCATTTTTCTTTAAATCATTAAGATTTAAACATTTTCTATAAACGGATGTATTCATAATTTTAACAATTATTTTGCTTATATCAATAAATATAATTTCATTATTTAAGAAATAATGAACGAGCTCTTCATCTATAGCATTTAGTATTGCTCCATAATTACCACCATTATCGATAATTTTATTACTTAAAGCTAAAATTTCGTTATACCTATCTTTAATTATAATTAGAGAATTATCTATTGTAGCAACAGTATCAATATCGCTTAAATCAACTTCATTATTAAAAGCTTTATCAAGAGCATATCTAATAGGATTTTCCATTGTTGGTTTATATTTACATTGTTTAATTCTTCCATCTTTAAAAATAACAAATCCATGGATTAAAGACTTTCGATCAACAAGAACATTGAAGTTATGTGTGTATTCTTTAAATAAATAATGACATTCTATAAGTTCAAAACACTTATTGACCATTGTCGAAGAATCAATCGTAATTCTTTTTCCCATTTTCCATGTAGGATGATTTAAAGCTTTAGAAACATCAACATGAAAAAGTTCTTCATCTTTATAATCAAAGAAAGGACCTCCACTTGCTGTTATATAAATTGCTTCAATATTATCTTTTCTTTCGTTTTCTAAACACTTTTTAATAGCTACATGTTCACTATCTATAGGAATTAATCTTCCCTTATTTTGAAGAATTTTTTGAATTAATTCTCCTCCAACTACTAAAGATTCTTTATTGGCTAAAAGTAATGTCTTATCATTTTCTAAACATTTTAAGGAAGGCTCTAAACCTCTAAATCCACTTAAAGCATTAATTAAGCAATCGTATTCAAAATTTAAAAGTTCTAAATATGATTCTTCTCCAAAGAAAAATTTAATATTAGGATATAAAGTTTTATATAAATAATAATCTTTTTCATGTTTAAAAGAGATAGCTAAAGGATGATATTTATTAATTAATTCATCAACATTTTTAGCATTATCTCCAATCGAAAACCCTATGATTTCCCACTTATTTTCTAAAGTTTCAAAAACTTTTAATGTGGTTTGACCAATCGAACCATTTATTCCTAATAATATAAATTTCATTATTTATTTATTGTAGAAATGAATTTTAATACTTCATTAAATAAAGGAATAATTAAACCAAGAAGAATAGATGTGACTAAAACACTATCAACTCTATCAAGAATTCCTCCATGACTCTTTAAAATTCTTCCAAAATCCTTTACTTGATAACCTCTTTTTACACAACTAAATAAGAGATCTCCAAAAGTAGAAACAAATGGCATTAATATACTAATGATTAATATAAAATACCAATGTTCTTTATCTAATAATCCATATACTAATGGATGTCCAGTAAACACTAATGAGAATGCAAAAGTTAAAGTAATTGCAATGCTAAATATAACTCCACCGACAAATCCTTCGACCGTTTTCTTTGGGCTAATACGTGGACATAATTTATGTTTTCCAAATAACATTCCTGTTAAATATGCTCCAGCATCAGTTACTAATGTTCCTAAGCACATGTAAATAAATAACAAGGCTGATTCTCCATATTTAAACCATGGATCATTAAATAATAACTTCAAAGAATCAAGTTGTTCTTGAGTAATTTCCATTACTTTTCCATTACTTAATAAAACTTCATTATAAGTTATAACCTCATCAAGAACATATGTTGGATATAATCTTAAATACAATAATGTTTGAAATCCTAATGAAACAATAAATAACATTCCAATAAAGTAGAATGCATCATGAATAGTAAAACTCTTATCAATCAAAACCATTAAAAAGAAAAACACCATACAAATAACAAAAGCAGAAAGCGAAATTGTGGGTGAGCTAAATCCAGTATAAATATCATAGTAGAACATCGTATCACTTAATGCTGGATTTAATTCGTGTTCTAAATAACTATCAATTAATCTTCTAGAAAAAGTCCAAAATACCATCATTATCATCATAAAAAACGCAAAAACAAAGATGATATTGTTAAATTTCTTTTCTAATGATTGAGGAGCTTTACATATCTCGTAAGCTGAAATTAACGAACAAACTAAAGCTAAAGCCATGAAGACATAATCGCCTAAAATAACGCATGGCAAAACAATAATAATTAGGATTGCACTAACTATTAATCTACTTGCTAAAGAGTGTTTAGCTTCTTTACTAACATCGTTAATTTTAATTTTGTTATTGTTATGCATAACTAAATAGCCATGATATCAGATTCTTTAACTTTTAATAATTCATCAACTTTCTTAGTATATTTATCTGTAATTTTTTGAATTTCTTGTTCTTCTTGTTTTCTTGTATCTTCAGTATAAGTTGCATCTTTTTTAACTGCTTCAATAGCATCTCTTCTAATATTTCTAATAGCAACTTTGGCTTCTTCTGAATAACCTTTAGCCTTTTTAACTAATTCTTTTCTTCTATCTTCAGTTAAAGCAGGAATTACAAGTCTAATTTGTTTTCCATCAACAACTGGATTAATTCCAATATCACTTGCATTAATAGCAGCAACAATTGTCTTAATATCGCTTTGATCGTAAGGTACAATCAATAATTGTCTTGGTTCAGGTACTTTAATAGCTGCGATTGAAGTGATGTTCATTTTATCACCATAGTAATCGCATTCAATGTTTTCTAAAAGAGCAGCATTTGCTCTTCCAGTTCTTAAAACTGCAATAGCATCTTGAAAATTAGAAATTGCTTTTGCCATTCTTTCTTCTGCATTTGATAAAATATCCATATTATTTCTCCTTTATAATGGTTCCTATATCTTTGTCTTCAATGGCTAATATAAAATTATTCATATCATCCATAGAGAAAACTTTTGTAACAACTTTACTATTTTCTAACAGTTTTGTAGCAGTTTTATCCATTACTTTTAAATCCATGTCTAAAACTTCTTTATATGTAAGTTCTTTTAAAAACTTAGCATCTTCATACACTCTTGGATCCTTATTATAAACACCTTTTACTCCAAATTTACCAGCTAAAATCAAATCAGCTTCTAATTCAATAGCTCTTAAGGCAGCACAAGTATCTGTTGTATAATTAGGTTTTCCAATGCCTCCAGCTAATAAAACAACCTTGTTTTCATAGTCTTTTTTAGCATTTTCTTTATCATAAGGTAAAGTTACATCTTTAACATTTAAAGCGCTATATAAAACATTTGGAATATTTCTTTGAGTTAATAAACTTGAGATAGCTTTTAAATTAATAATAGTCCCAATCATTCCCATGTAATCGCCACTTTCGGTATCGATTCCATTATCTAAAGCTATTCTACCTCTAAAAATATTTCCAGCACCAATTACAACTCCAACCTTTACTCCATTATTAAATAAACATTCAATCAAAGAAACAATATCACTTAATTTCTTTGGATTTAAAATTGAAGTTGAATTATCAGCGATTGCTTCACCGCTTAATTTTAATATTACCTTTTTATATTTTGGGTCCATATAAATATTATAAACAAAAAGGCACAAAAGTGCCTTAATTAATTAAATTAATTTTAATTATTTTACTTGAGCCATGACTTCTTTAGCAAAATCATCATGTCTCTTTTCAAGTCCTTCACCAACTTGGTAACGGATGAATTGTAAAACTTTGTTGTCAGCTGATTTTAAAACATCGCCAACTTTCTTTGATGGATCAAGAAGATAATCTTGATCAGCAAGAACTGATTCGCTTAAAATCTTGTGGACTTTACCTTTAACAATATTTGCTAAAGCAGCTTCTGGTTTGTTTGCTAATTTTGGATCATTTTTGCTTGCTTCCATTTGAATTTTTGTTTCAGCTTCAATAACATCTTGAGGAATATCTGATTCCAAAATGTATTTTGGTGAGTTAGCAGCGATTTGCATAGCTAAACCTTTAGCTAATGTAGAATCTTCTTTTTCAAGTTTAACAATAACAGCAATTTTTCCGCCTTGGTGGATGTATGTGCCAACACCTTCGCCTTCATTTGATTCAACGATATCAAATCTTCTGATTGTTAATTTTTCACCAAGTTTAACAGCAGCATCAGTGAATTCAGCTTTAACAGCTTCACTTAAAGCAGCGACATCAGCTGGTTTTGTTGATAAAGCTTTCTTACAGCATTCTGAAACTAAAGCTTTGAAAGGATCTGAATTTGCGACGAAATCTGTTTCACAGTTAACTTCACAAACACATGCAGCACCACAGCAGCATCTTTCAATCAAAGCTAAACCTTCAGCAGCAATTCTGTCAGCTTTTTTAGCTTGCTTAGCAATACCTTTTTCTCTTAACCAATCTGTTGCTCTATCAACATCATTGTTTGTTTCATCAAGAGCACGTTTGCAATCCATCATGCCGGCTCCTGTTCTTTCTCTAAGAATTTTAATTAATTCAATATTGCTAGCCATTTTTTATTCTCCTTCTTTGACTTCTTCAGTTTTCTTTGGAGCTCTTCTTACAGGTTTTCTTGCTGGTTTATCAGCACCTTCTTTTGTTTCTTGAGCACCTTCTTTATTTTCTTCTCTCTTAGCAGCAAAAGCTTCTCTTCTAGCTTTTTCTCTTTCGAGTTTTTCTCTTTGCATTTCGCGTCTTGCAGCGATTCTTAAAGCATTTTCTCTATCAGCTTGTCTAAGAGCATCTTTCATGGTGACTTCTTCGGTTCCTTCTTCTTTTAAGTAAGCAACTTCTGGTAATCCACCTTTAGCTTCGACGATAGCATCGTTTAATACACTAATAATAAGTTTAACACTCTTGTTAGCATCATCGTTTCCAGGAATGACGTAGTCGATTCCATCTGGATCACAGTTTGTATCACAGATAGCAAATACTGGAATGTGTAATTTTCTAGCTTCTAAAACAGCATTGTGTTCTTGAGTTGGATCAACAACAATAATAGCATTTGGAATCTTGACCATTTCTTTGATGCCTTCAAGGTTCTTTGCTAATTTTTCTTTTTCTTTAACTAATTTGCTTGCTTCTTTCTTTGGTAATTTATCCCAATCACCATCAACTTCAGCAGCTTCAAGATCTTTTAATTTTCTTGTTCTTGTTCTAATTGTTTTGAAGTTTGTTAAAATTCCACCTAACCATCTATTGTTAATGTAGAATGATCCACTTCTTTCAGCTTCTTCTTTGACGATTTCTTTAGCGTTTTCTTTTGTACCAACTAATAAAACCTTACCACCATCTGTAACGATTTCTTTAAGTTTAGCATAGGCAGCTTCGATTCCTTCTTTGGTCTTGTTTAAATCGATAATGTAAACACCATTTCTTGGGCAGTAAATGAATGGTTTCATTTTTGGGTTCCATTTTCTTGTTTGGTGACCATAATGAACTCCATTATCAATTAATCTTTTTAATGTGATAATTTCAGCGTTTTCATCTCTAACAACGCTTTCCATAACGTTAGCAGCTTCTTCTTTTACTTCGCTAGTTGCTTCAGCGACAATTTCCTTTTCTTCAGTCATTTTGACTCCTCCAATTTGTTAGGCCTCCACTACTTCGAACGAATATCCCTCCTAAAAAGGAGACTAGGCAAACGAATCCATAGTGTGCGTATTCTTTTGTTTCCAAAAGTCTATTTATTTTATCAATTTATAAATATGTTTGCAACATGAATTACGACTTCTTTCCTTTAGGAAAGTATAAGTCATATTGAGCTTTCAAAGTATCTTTTGAAACATGAGTATATATTTGAGTTGTATTAATTGATTCATGACCTAATAATTCTTGAATCAATCTTAAATCTGCTCCTCCTTCAAGTAGGTGAGTGGCAAATGTATGTCTTAAAGTATGAGGATGTAATTCGAATCCTAAATTAAGTCCAGTCTTTTTAACTATTGATTGCATGATGTATTCAAGACCTCTAGAAGTTAATTTTTCACCTTTAGAATTCATAAAAACATATTGATTTCCAGTTTTATTTTCACTTTTTAATAACAATTCTCTTCTTAAACCCTTTGAATATGAAATTAAGTAAATCTTAGCATTTTCACTAAAAGGAACAATTCTTTCTTTTTTACCTTTACCAAAAACTCTAATAAATCTTGATGCTAAATTTATATCATTAATTTTTAAATTAATTACTTCGCTACATCTTAATCCAGAACTATACATGAGTTCTAATAAGGCTTGATCACGATCTTTTAATTCATCTACTCTTTCACTATTTCTTTTTAACAATTCTTCAATTTGAGAATTATATAAAACATCGGGCATTTTGTTATGCACTTTACCTTGCCTTATCGATAAAAACGGATTAGAGGTTACTACATTTCTTTTTAAAAGAAATTTATAAAACTTTCTTAAAGAACAAATTCTTCTTCTTAAAGTTCTTTCGCTTTCTAATTTTCCTTTATTGTTAGTCGTAGATAATCTTTCTTGCATAAAATTTCTAATTTTAAGCTTAGAAATTTTTGTAAAATCCAAATTATTTCTATACAAAAAATCAAAATAGCATTCCAAATCTTGCTTATATGCAATTATAGTATTTTCACTATATTGCAAATCGTGCCTTAAATAATCAATAAATTCACTTTCAACTCTATTCATTAAATTGTTTCTTAAACAAATCTATATATTTTAAACTTCTTTCAACTAAAGCTTCTTTTTTCATAGAATTTGCACCAAACATTATACCAAAATTAGCATTCATTGGTGAAAAGTTATTTATTCCAGTATGTGTAATATATCTAAGTAAAGCCCCTAAAACTGTATTAAAAGATAGAGGTTTTATATCTAAATTTAAAATATTAGCAAGACAATAATATCCAACAAGTAATCCACTTGCTGCACTTTCAACGTATCCTTCTACTCCACTTAATTGTCCAGCAATATATATATTTTTTTCAGTTTTTATCATAGAAAAATCATTTAAAATTTTTGGAGCATAAATATATGAATTTCTATGCATTAAGCCATATCTAACAAATTTTGCATTTTCCAAACCTGGAATTAAAGAAAATACTCTTTTTTGTTCAGGATAAGTTAAATTGGTTTGAAAACCAACAATATTGTATAAGTTACCAATTAAATCATCTTTTCTTAATTGACAAACTGCATATGGTTCTTCTTTAAAATTAAATCCGACTGGTTTTAAAGGTCCGTGTAATAAAGTTTTATATCCTCTAGAAGCAATAACTTCAATTGGGAGACATCCTTCAAAATAATTTACATCAAAATCATGCAAGGGAGCTTTTTTAGCATTGATTAATTCCTCATAAAACTTATCAAATTGTTCCTTAGTAAATGAGAGATTGATATAAACATCATCGTTATCATTTTCATATCTACTTCCAAAAGTTGCCTTACTTAAATCAATAGTTGATCTATCAACAATTGGAGCAGAAGCATCAAAAAATCCATAAATTTTATCATTAACCGAACTTTGAATCTTTTCTAATAAAGGAGTTGATGTTAAAGGTCCTGTACAAATAATGTTAATACCTTCTTTAAAATCATCTACATCTTCATAATGAATTTGGATATTTGGATTACTTTTAATCTTTTCTGTGATGTATTTTGCAAAAACTTCTCTATCAACGTTAAGTGAATCTCCGCCTTTTACTTCACTTACTTTACTTGCTTCAATCATTAAGGAACCAAGTTCTTCCATTTCCTTTTTAAGTAACCCACAAGCATTATCAAGTTTTCTAGATTTTAAAGAATTAGAACAAACTAGTTCTCCAAAAAAATCTGTATGATGGGCGTCAGATTTAGCAACTGGTCTTTTCTCATATAAATGCACTTTAATACCATGGTTAGCTAAAAAATTGCTAGTTTCACAACCAGCTAAACCGGCACCAATTATATTTACTCTTATATTATTTTTTTGCATATGGTTCGCTATGTTTGCATTTTGGGTAATTTGAGCAACCATAAAAATAACTTTTTCTAAATTTTCTTAAAGTTAAAGTTCCTCCACAATCAGGGCAAACTTTTGTTGGAGCTTCTTTTAAAAGAGGATCTTCAATTGATTCAATATGTTTACATTTTGGATAGCTACTACAAGCGATGAATTCATCACCTTTCTTATTTTTTCTATAAACAAGTGGACTACCACAATCTGGGCAAGCTCTCCCAACTTCTTTAAGTGGCTCTTTTTCTTCTTTTTTTACATATTTACATTCAGGATAGTTTATACAGCTAATAAATTCGCCATATCTTCCTTTTCTATAAACTAAATCTCCACCACAAACAGGGCATTTTTCTCCTGTTGTTTTTAATGGTTCTTTATAAATTTTCTCTTTAGCATCAAGATAAGTTGCATTAAATGAATCATAAAACTTCTTAATTAATTCTATTTCATTAACTGTTCCTTCTTGAACCTTATCTAATTCAGATTCCATGTTAGCTGTATATTCAACATTCATTAAATCTGGGAAATATTTCTTTAAAACATTGCTTGTTAAAATACCTTGTTCAGTTGGTGTTAAACCTTCTTTATCGCTAATGATATATTTTCTAGTAATCAAAGTTTGAATAGTAGAAGAATAAGTTGAAGGTCTTCCAATTCCATCCTCTTCCATAATTTTAACAAGTTTTCCTTCGTTATATCTTGATGGAGCTTTTGTAAAGTTTTGAATACCTTCTAATTTATTAAATTCATATGTTTCACCAACGTTAAATATTGGTAAATCATCTTGATTTTCTTTATCAATTTTAATGATGTTATATCCTGGAAAGACATTTACACTTCCTTTAGCGGCAAATTCAACATCTTGATTCATAAATGTTACAGTAGTAATTTCGTTAATCTTATCACTCATTAAAGAAGCAATAGTTCTTTCATAAATTAATTTATAAAGCTTATATTGTCTTTCATTAAGATATTGTTTAATTGATTTAGGTGTTCTATAAATGCTTGTAGGTCTAATACATTCATGAGCGTCTTGTTGTAATTTAACATTTTTGCTAGCTTTAATACCCTTATAGAAGTTATCTCCATAAGTTTTAATAATATAATCTTTTGCTTCGTTAACAAAAGCATCACTAATTCTTGTAGAATCAGTTCTCATATAGGTAATTAAACCAACTAAACCTTCATCAGTTTCAACACCTTCATAAAGAGATTGAGCAACACTAGCTGTTGTTTTGGTTTTAAATCCTAATGAAGAATAAGCTACTTGTTCAAGTGTTGATGTTCTAAAAGGATCTTTGCTCGAAATTGCTTTAGTTGTTTTCTTAATATCATTTACAGTTAAATTCTTATCTAATTTTTCAATAAATTTATCTGCTTCTTCTTTTGTTTTTAATTCAACTTTACCATTCTTATCTTTAATTAATTCTAGTTTTATTTCTTTTTCATCCTTAATAATAGAAGATTCAATGGTCCAATATTCTTCACTAACAAAATTTAAAATTTCTTTTTCGTGGTCACAAATAATTCCTAAAGTTGCAGATTGAACTCTACCAGCTGATTGGCTTTTAATTTTATTTTGTAATAATTTCGATAATCTAAAACCAAGGATACGATCAATAATTCTTCTTGCTTCTTGAGAATGAACTAAATTCATATCGATAGTTCTACTATTATCAATTGCATGTAAAATAGATTTTTTGGTAATTTCATGAAATTCTAAACGCTTTGTTTTTTCAATAGGTAAAGATAAAACTTCAGCTAAATGCCAAGCAATAGCCTCTCCTTCTCTATCAGGGTCGGTTGCAAGTAAAATTTCATCAGCTTTTTTAGCCTTTGCTTTTAAAGACCTTACTACACTGACTTTATCTTTGTTCACTACATAGGTTGGTTTAAATTCATTTGCTATATCAATTCCTAAACCTTCTTTACCTTGAATAGCAAGATCTCTTACATGACCGACACTAGCTTCGACGTCATATTCTTCACCTAAATAATGGCCAATAGTTTTACTTTTTGCTGGAGATTCAACAATAACTAATTTCATAATTTTCCTCTTTGCTTATTAAATATAGAGTTAATTTTATGTTTTGTAAAGTTAAAAATTTTGCCTTTATCTATTAAATATATATGTATATTTAAGGATTTAAAATTTCTTGTATATCTTTTGCACTTTCTACTAAGTAAGCCCCATCCTTAATCAATCTATTACAGTTACTTTCTTCATTAGCTCTATATGGTAAGCAACAAATATTTCTATTTTCTTCTAAAGCAAAAGATACCGTCGACATACATCCGCTTCTTCCATAGCTCTCAACCAAAAATAAAGTATCTGATAATGAAGCTATAATTCTGTTTCGTAAAAGAAAATTATTTGAACCAGTTTCAACATTAGGACCATATTCACTTATAATTAACCCATTATTTTTAATTATTTCTTCATACAAATATTTATTTTCACTAGGATAAGGCTTATCAATTGAACAACCCATTACTGCAATAGTCCTTTTTTTACTTTCAAGTGCAGCCTTATGAGCAATACCATCGATTCCTTTGGCTAATCCACTAATAATTACAATGTCTTGATTTAAATCTTTAATAATTAATTTACAATTTCTTAAACCATATTCAGTATTTTCTCTTGATCCAATTACACCAAGCATTTTCCTTCTTTCAGTTAATAATAAAGAAATATCCCCTTTATAAAATATGACAAAAGGCGGTTTTCTTGTGTTTTTTAAATAGTCTGGATATTCAGGATCTAATAAAGTAATGTAATTTCCATTAAATGAATTAACATAACTACTCATTTCATCATTATCAATTCTATTTTTCTTTTTGATAAAATCAAAAATAATATCCCATTCTCCATTAAACTTGAGACTTAGATAAAGCAATAATTCTTTTGTATTCATAAACGACCTCCTTATATAACAAGACGCCGTTTTCTTTAAATTTTAAACCTCTAATTTAAGATCTTTATTATATGCTTCAATAACTGGTCCATATGAAAAACGATGAAACCCTTCAATTGGACCAAATTTATCTAAAGCTTCTAAATGTTTTTTAGTACCATATCCTTTATTATGTTTTAAATCGTACTCTGGATATAGTTTATCATATTCATCCATCATTAAATCTCTTGTAACTTTTGCTAATATACTAGCTGCAGCAATATTTTTAAATCTAGCATCACCTTTAACAATTGCATTAGCTTTAATACCTTTAAAAGTTAAAGGCATACAATCAGTAAAGATTAAATCTATATCATGATTCATATTTTCTAAAGCTAATAACATAGCTTTTCTACTAGCTTCATATATGTTAATTCTATCGATTTCAATAGGATTTATCACTCCAATTCCAAAAGCAATAGCATTTTCTTTAATTAATTCATATGCTTTCATTCTTTTCTTTTCTGTTAATTTTTTAGAATCATTGATCAATTCATCATTAAAAGAAATGGGTAAAATACAACAAGCAGCAACTACTGGTCCACATAAAGGACCTCTACCTGCTTCATCACATCCTACAATAAATTCATAACCCAATTCATAGTATTTTTCATCTTCTTTTAACATAATTAAGGTCTTTCTAAGGTAAATTTCGCAATAATTCCATTCTTAAATTCGTTAAGAAAAATATATTGTGCTTTTTCAATATCTAAATTATTTTTTGTAAGTAAAAACCCTCTATTTTTTGCTAATAATTCAAAAAATTGTTCGTTATTTATTTCATTAATATTTTCAATTTTATAGCGATTTCCCAGCTCTTTTTCATAATTCTTTCTTAAAAAATCTAAAGCATACTCAACTAGTTCATTTGAAGGTAAAATATTTTCTTTAATCGATCCAATTAAAGCTAAATTTATACCATTAATTTTGTTTTCAAATTTTGGTTCTAAAATTCCAGGAGTATCCATTATTTCAAACGAATCATTTACTTTAGCCCAAGAAATTGACTTAGTAAAACCAGGTGTATTTGCTGCTTTCATTTGTTTTTTATCTAATAAATAATTGATAAATGTTGACTTACCAACATTAGGAATACCAATAACCATTGCTCTAGTTTTACACTTTTTTATACCTTTTAAAGCCATTTTTTCTTGTTTAATTTTAATAAATTCATTAATAGCGTTCATTAATTTAGCTTTAGCTAGTTTATTTTCTAAACTTAAAGAAATACATTTATTTCCATCTTTATTTAACTTTTCAATCCATAATTTAGTAACAGAATCATCAGCTAAATCTTCTTTATTTAAAATAAATAATTTGGCTTTATTTTCTACAATATTTAAAAGATATTTATTAAAAGTTGAATATGGACTTCTTGCATCTAATAAACATATAACAAAATCGACAAGCTTTAACTTCTCTTTAATTTGATTGCTTGCCTTTTTCATATGTCCAGGAAACCAATGTATGTTCTTTTCACTATTGTTATTCATAATTAATATTAAATATACTACATTTTTATTTTAAATAAAATAAAAGGTAGGGGTTACCCTACCTCTAGTCACTAAATAAATATAATTTTTTAAACTATAGAATTTGTTTAATTCTAGCAGCTTTTCCGCTTCTTGAACGGATATAAGTGATTTTGTTTCTTCTAACTTTTCCTTTTTTAACTACTTCAACACTTACAACGTTTGGTGATTGTACTGGGAAGATTCTTTCAACACCAATACTACCGCTCATTTTTCTAACAACGAATGTTTCAGCAACTCCACCGCCTCTACGAGCAATAACAACACCTTCAAAGATTTGAATTCTTGATTTTCCGTTTTCGGTGATTCTAACTGAAACTTTTACAGTATCACCACTTTTGAATTCTGGAAGATCTGTTCTAAGTTGGGAAGCAGTAACTTTTTTAGCTAAATTTTTATCCATAAGCTTTCCCCTTTCATAAATCGTTCTCTTGACGTTCGTATAATGTGACTAATTAAAGTGGACCGTCCGTATCACAATAATTTTTTTGTGCTTATTAATAATAATAAAAAAATATACTTTTGTAAAGTATAAAAATTTTAATGTGTTAAGTAAAAATACTTGACACCCATAATATATTTTAATAATATATTAAAGCAATAAAAAAGGAGATTAATTATGGTCAAAATTAGATTAGCAAGATGCGGAAGACATGAACTTCCTTTCTATAGAATCGTTGCTGCTGATTCAAGATATTCAAAAGATGGAAGATACCTTGAACAAATCGGTACATATGATCCTAAAAAAGGTATTGTTGATGGCGTCGTTATCAACGAAGAAATCGCTATTAAATGGGTCAAAAATGGTGCTCAATATAGCGAAACAGTTAAAGCTTTATTAAAAGAAAAAGATATCTTTAACAAAGCCAAAGCTACAAAAGGAGAATAGTAATTTATGGATTACGTCGCTTTAATTCATACTCTTATTGATCCAATTGTTTCTAAACCAGAAACATTATTAATTAGAGAATTACCAAGCGAAGATGAAAAGAAAGTTACTTTCTTAGTTTGTGCACAAAACGAAGACTGTGCTCGTTTAATTGGAAAAAAAGGTTGTGTTGCTAACGCTTTAAGAGATATTCTTACAATCGCTGGTAAACTCGATCACAAAAGAGTTGGATTAAAATTCGAATCTTTTGAAGAAAATAAGGAAGAAAATTAAGGAATTTACTTCCTTTTTTATATTTAATTTATGGAATATTTAAGAGTCGCAAGAATTGTAAATGCTATAGGTCTTAATGGAGAACTTAAGATATTTTCAACGACCTCTTTTAAAAAAGTTAGATATAAAAAGGGAAATAAATTATTAATATTAATTGATAATGAATATGTTCCGGTAACAGTCAAATCATTTAGAATCAAAGATTCAAAATTTGATGCTATTACTTTTAAAGAATTCACTACTCTTGAACAAGTAGAAAACTTAAAAAATCATGATATTTTTTGTATTAAAGATGAATCAATTTTATATGAAAACGAATACTATTATGACGATTTAAAAGATTTAAAAGTATTTGATGAGAATCAAAAAGAGGTAGGAATTAGCATAGAAATTGAAGAATTTCCTGCTAATTTAACTTTAAAAATTAAAACTAATGAAGGAAAATTTGCTTTCGTTCCATTCAATGATTTCTTCATTAAAAATATAGATATAAAAGAAAAATCAATTACAATTCATGTAATTGAAGGATTATTATGAGATTTGTAATTTTAACTACTTTTGTCGAAATGTATGAAAGCTTTTTATCATACTCAATTATTGCTAGAGCAATTGAAAAAAAGTTAATCGAAGTTAAACTTGTTAATATTAGAGATTATACATTAGATAAAAATCATAGAACCGACACTCCACCAATTGGAGGAGGAGCTGGTTTGATCATGAAATGTCAACCAATTGTTGATGCTTTAAAAGCTAATTCCACTGTAAATTCAAAGAAAATTATAATGAGCCCAAGAGGAAAAATATTTAATCAAGAAATGGCTAAAAAACTATCAAAAGAAGAAGAAATAGTTATTTTATGTGGTCATTACGAAGGAATTGATGAAAGAGTTTATCCTTATTTTGATGAAGAAATATCTATTGGAGATTATATATTAACTGGAGGAGAAACTGCTAGTTTTATTTTAATTGATGCTATATCAAGATTAGTTGATGGAGTAATTAATGAAGAATCAATAAAAGAAGAAACATTTAACAATAATTTAATTGAATATCCTCAATATACTGAACCATATGATTTTAATGGAAGTTTAGTTCCAGACATATTATACTCGGGAAATCATAGGGTTATTGAAAAATATAGACGAAAAATGTCTTTAGGATATACTAAAATTTATCGACCAGATTTATTTAATAAAATAAAATTGTCCAAGTCTGATTTAAAATTACTTGAACAATTTGATAATAATGAATTAAGTAAAGAAGAACAACTAGCTTTAGAAAAAGGAAAGAAGTTTATTAAAAACCACTAGGGAATCTCCCTCCTTTTTTAAAATCTTTCATCATTTTAGTTTGTTTTTTCATCTCTTCATATTTTTTCAATACTCTATTAACATCAGCGTTAGTTTTTCCACTACCCTTAGCAATTCTACATTTTCTACTATTCTTTAAAATGTCTGGATTTTCTCTTTCTTCTTTAGTCATAGAATTAATAATTACTTCAAAATTTTTCATTTCATCTTCAACTAATTTAAATTGAGCATCGCTAATTTTTGGAGCTCCAGGAATAAGCTTCATCAATGATTTCAAACTACCAAGTTTTTGAATTTGTTTCATTTGGCTTAACATGTCATCGAGAGTAAATTTTCCTCCCATCATTTTATTAACAGCTTTTTTAGCTTCTTTTTCATCAATGTTTTCTTGAACTTTATCGATTAACGATAAAACATCACCCATTCCTAAAATTCTTTCAGCCATTCTTTCTGGATAAAATATATCTAAATCGCTAATTTTTTCACCTGTACCTATAAATTTAATTGGAACACCTGTAACATAACTAATACTTAAAGCAGCTCCACCTCTACTATCACCATCCATTTTAGACATGATATCTCCAGTTAAACCTAAAGTATCATTAAAAGTTTTAGCAACATTAACAGTATCTTGACCAGCAAGAGCATCAGTTAAAAGCAAGATTTCATCAGGATTTACCTTAGATTTGATGTTCTTTAATTCTTCCATCAAAGGTTCATCAATTTGAAGTCTTCCTGCAGTATCAATAATTAATACATCGTAGTGATCGTTATAGGCTTTTTCTTTAGCTTTTAAGGCGATATCGACAGGATTCACCTTATCTCCCATATTAACTAAATCAACCTTTAATTGAGTAGCTAATTGAGCAAGTTGATCGATAGCAGCTGGACGATAAACGTCACAAGCAGCTAATAATACCTTCTTTTTAAGCTTGTTTTTCATTAAATTAGCAAGTTTAGCTGCAGTTGTAGTTTTACCACTACCTTGAAGACCAACAAGCATAATAATTGTAGGTTTATTTTTGTTATAAATTAATTCACTTCTATCACTTCCTAATAATTCAACAAGTTCATCCTTAACAATTTTAATGACCATTTCACTAGGATTTAATTTGGTATATACTTCTTGTCCTAAAGCTTTTTCTTTAACATTAGACACAAAAACTTTAACAACTTTATAATTTACATCAGCTTCTAAAAGAGCAATACGTACCTCTTTTAGCATTGCTTCCATATTCTTTTCAGTAAGTTTAGATTCACCTTTTATAGATTTAACTATTCTTGAAAACTTCTCTTGTAAAGCCTCAAATGCCATCTTTAATTACCTCCAATATTTCTTCTTTTATCTTTTTAATATCATCTTCATTAGAAGAAATAATATCTTTAATTTTACATTGTTTTTCATATATTTTTAATTCATTTTCATACTTTAGAAGATTTTCTTTTGCATGATTTAAACTATCATTTACAGCACTTCTTGAAATAGATAAGTTATCACTTATTTCGCTTAAAGAAAGATTATAAACATAGTATTGTTCAATAATTTCTTTTTGTTTAGAAGCTAATAAATTTCCATAAATTAAAAATAAATTATTTATATAATCAAATTCTTCAATTATTTTCATCTTTAATTAATCCACTACAAAGTCCATATAAGTATTTATCTAGATCAAATTCTTCTAAATCATCCATTTTTTCACCTAAACCAATAAATCTTACGGGTATTCCTAATTCTTGTCTAATAGCTAAAATTATTCCACCCTTACTAGTTCCATCCATTTTAGTAATAACTATACCAGTGATGTCAGTTAATTCTTTAAATGCAGTAGCTTGACTAACTCCATTTTGTCCAGTAGTAGCATCAATTACTAAAAATGATTCAATTGGGTTATTGTTTTCTTTTTTAATAACTTTTGTAATTTTTCTTAATTCATCCATCAAAGACTGCTTATTTTGAAGTCTTCCAGCTGTATCTACAATAATTAAATCACTATTATTTAATGTTCCTTCATGAACACCTTTAAATGCTACACTCGCAGGGTCTTCGTTATCATTTCCTGTAACAATAGAACAATTTAATCTAGAAGCCCAAACAGTTAATTGTTCTTTAGCTCCAGCTCTAAAAGTATCTGCTGCAACTAAAGTAACTTTCTTATTTTGCTTAATATATCTATAAGCTAATTTTGCAATTGTAGTAGTTTTTCCTACTCCATTTACACCCATTACTAATAAAACTCTTGGGGTAGAAGAAAAATCAATTTCATTAACAATATCTTCACCTTCTTTAAGATAATTTAAGAACATTTTATCTACTAATTGCTCATTAATTTCTTTAGGTTCGGTAATATTTTTTTCTTTAGATTCATTTAATAATTCATCAATAATATTAAGCGCAAAAGAAACACCACAATCGGCTTCAATTAAGATTTCTTCTAATTCACTAAAATACTCTTCATTAACTACTTTATATCTTTTAGTTAATTCATCTAATTTATTAGAAAATTCTTTTCTAGATTTAGCCATTCCCTTATCATATTTTTCAATAGATTCGGCTTGTTTAGCTTCATCTTCTTTCTTTTCTTTTTTCTTAAATAATTTTTCTTTTAAAAATTTAAATAATCCCATATTACTTAACTGTCTTTCTTAACGCATCACAAGCTGCACTTTGTTCAGCTTCTTTCTTACTTTTTCCTACACCTTTTCCTAAACAAATATTGTTAAAGTACACTTCAACAAAGAAAGTTCTATCGTGAGGTGGACCTTTTTCTGAAACAGTTTTATATGTAACTGATTCACGATGTTCACATTGAATCATCTCTTGTAACATTGATTTATAATCTTTAATATCTTCCATTTTGAAGTTAATTACATCATTTAAATAAATATCTGTAATAAATTGAGTAACAACTTTAATTCCTTGATCTAAATAAATGGCACCAATTACTGCTTCAAAAATATCTTCTAAAATTGAATTATTTTTAATTAATTCTTCTGTAGGAATTGAATGTCCTGCTCTAATATAGTGGTGATATCCTAGCTTTTTTGCATATTCAGCTAAAGATTTTGTTTGAACTAAATTAGCTTTTGCTTTTGTTAAATCACCTTCTCTTAATTCAGGATGATGATTAAAAAGTAAACTAGCAACAACAAAACCTAATACTGAATCACCCATGAATTCTAAACGTTCATAATCGTGATGATGGGTTTTAGCTTCACTATTAAAAGAAGAATGTGTAAAAGCCATTTCGTAAAGCTCAACATTCTTAATTTTAATTTTGAATTTTTTAAAAAACTGTACTAAATCCCTCATCTTTTTATAAATTTTCCTTAATTTTATTTACAACATCGCTCTTAGCAAGTTTATATCCAATCTTTAAAGAAGAAACAAATGTTCTTACATCGCTACTTCCATGAGCTTTAATTAATAAACCATTAACACCAAGAAGCATTGCTCCTCCAGTTGATTTATAATCCATTGTTTCGCTCATATCTTTAAAACCTTTTTTAGAGAAAAGATAACCAATTTTAGTTAAAAGATTTGTTTTAAATGATCTTTTAATTAAATTTGACATGGCTTTACAGGCTCCTTCTGTGGATTTTAAGAAAATATTTCCAGTAAAACCATCAGTAATTAATACATCACATTCACCATTTAAAGGTTCTCTAGCTTCCATATTACCTATGAAATTAATAGAAGAATCGTTCTTTAATAATTGATATGTTTCTTTCATTAAAGCGTTACCTTTTTCTTCTTCAGTTCCGTTATTCAATAAATATACTTTAGGATTTTCTACGTTATAAGCTAAACGATAGAAAATGGAAGTTATTTTTGCAAATTGAACAAGGTTTTCACTAGTATTCTCGATGTTTGCACCTAAATCAGCACATACAAATTTCTTTCCTTTAATAACTGTAGGGAAAGGTGAAACTAAACAAGGCCTTTTAATTCCAGGAAGTCTTCTAATTTTAAACACTCCTTCACTTACTAAAGCTCCAGTACTTCCAGCACTAACTAAACAATCACATTTTTCCTTAATATATGTATCCATTGCAATATTTAAAGATGCTTCATGTTTATGCATTGCTTCCATTGGATCTACATCCATTTTTAATACTTCTTTAGAAGGAACAATTGTAACTCTTGGAGTTCCTTCAAGAGGTTTTAAACTTTCAACATTACCAATACAAAAGAATTCTACATCATCATGTAGTTTAAGAAATTCTTTAACGGCTCCAATGGTGGTTTCTACACCATTATCTCCACCCATCATATCAATAACAAATTTCATATTAGTTCCTTTCAAAAAAAGCCTTTCAAAAGAAAGGCTAAATTTTATTCAACACCAACGATAAAACTATAAACTGGTTGATTTCCTTTACGAATATCAAATTCGTAATCTTCATATTCGCTTGAGAATTCTTTAGTTAATTTTTCAACATCTTCTTCTAAAATATCTTCTCCACAAAGAATAGTAACTAAAGCACTATCTTCATCGACAAGATTCTTAATTAAATCTCTTAATGCATCAAATTTATCAACAAATGAAGAGATAATATCTTTAGACTCTCTAATAGCCATATATTCATCTTTTCTAACAGCAACTCCATTAATTTCAGTATCTTTAATGGAGAATGTAACTGCTCCACTCTTAACAGTATGAATAGCATCGTTTAAAGCGGCTTCGTTATCTTCAACACTTAAATCAGGGTTGAAATTCATAGCACAAACAACACCTTGCATAATTGTTTTTGTTGGAATAACTTTAACATCGTATTCACCTTCTAAAACATCTCTAGCTTGGCTTGCAGCAAGAATAATATTTCCGTTATTTGGGAAAATATAACATACTTTTGCATTACATTTTTTAATTGCATCGATAAAATCGTTAGTTGAAGGATTCATTGTTTGTCCTCCACTTACAATATATTCAACGCCAACTTCTTTAAATAATTCATCAATTCCACTGCCACTACTTGTAGCAATTAAAGCGTATTCTTTTCTTTCTTTTGGTGCGGCTAAAGGAGCTTCTTTAAGTTTGCTTGCAGCCATATCTTTAGCATTTTCACTAAATAAGATTTCGTTATGTTGTTCAGTCATGTTTTCACATTTTAACTTAACAAATTCACCAAATTGTTGAGCATAATTAAAGATATTTCCTGGAGTTAATGTGTGAACATGAACTTTAACCAAATCTTCATCTTGAACAACAACAAGACTATTTCCATGAGCATTTAAAACACTTGTAAATCTATTCTTATTGAAAGCTTTTTTGCTTTCTTTTGGTCCTAAACGAAGGATAAATTCAGTACAATAGCCAAATTCGCTCTCTTCTTCATCAGCTTTAACTTGAGCACTTCCACTAGCATCAACGACAGTTGCTTCATTTCTTTCAATAAAATCACCATGAACCATTGATTCCATACCTTCAAGAATCTTAACAAGTCCAGCTCCGCCACTATCAACAACTCCAACTTCCTTTAAAACAGGTAAAAGGTTAGGTGTTCTTTCTAAGCTAGCATTAGCTTCATTAAGTAAGATCTTAAATGCATCTTCAATAGAACTATATGCTTTAATTTTTTTCTTTAAATTTTCGCTAGATTCTCTAATAACTGTTAAAATTGTACCTTCAACTGGTCTAATAACAGCTTTATAAGCAATTTTACTACCATTAACAAAAGCTTCAGCTAATTCAACAGCATTAATCTCTTTTTTACCTTCTAAAGCTTCAGCAAAACCTCTAAAAATTTGGCTAGTAATAACACCGCTATTACCCCTAGCACCCATAAGTAAGCCTCTACTAAAAGTTTTAGCAATTGAATAAATATCGTTTTCACTTCTATTTTGAACTTCCTTTGCACCGCTTGTTAAAGTTAAGTTCATATTCATTCCTGTATCGCCATCTGGGACAGGAAAAACATTAAGTGCATCAACTTCTGGATAATGGTTGTATAAATTGTTTGAGGCACTTATAACCATCATCTTAAACATTTGACCATCAATAGTTCTCATTTTCTTCTCCTAAAATAACGCTTATAAAACAAGTAAATCTTCAACGTAAACGTTAATTTTTCCAAATATTCCACCATATTTTTTAGTGGCTTCGTACAAAATTCTTTTACTTACTTGGTTTACAACTTCACTTACCTTTACTCCGTAAGCTACAATAAGATGAACATCGATGTCGAACTTATCCTTTAAATTTCTAAAGACAAGTACTCCATCTACATAATTTTCTTTTTTTAAAATAACAAGTTGATTTTTTAATGATTTTACGCGAGTTAATCCAACAACTCCATACGTTGAACACACAGTTTCACCGATTAGTAAGGCCAATTCTTTCTTCTTTTCTAAATCCATAATAACCCCTTTCAACTTGTCTTAATATTTTATCATATCTTCAATATTAACAAAAGTTTTTATATTTATGGCAAACCATAAAAAAAAGCCCAGCTACTTCTTATTCTCAGCTATCGCCTACCTTCAGCACTACAGTGCTTA
>JAEDIE010000015.1 GCA_016296775.1 Bacilli bacterium
TTACTAGCATCATACATTTTAATATTTTTAATTCCTTCAAGAGCTAAAGAATCAGAAATTAAATTAGCAACCTCTTCACTATTTCCATAAATTGAACCATAAACAATTAATACACCTTTAACTTCAGGTTCATATCTTGACCACTTGTCATATAAAGAAATTAAATAATTAATATCTTGTCTCCAAATTGGACCATGTAATGGACAAATAGTTTCAATTTCTATTGTACTAGCTTTCTTTAATATAGCTTGAACTTGAGTACCATATTTGCCAACGATATTTGTATAATATCTTCTTGATTCATCTAAGTAATCGTGGGCAAAATCAACTTCATGAGCAAATAAATTTCCATTTAAAGCAGCGAATGTACCAAAAGCATCTGCTGAAAATAATGTTTTTGTATAAGCATCATATGTAACCATAACTTCTGGCCAGTGAACCATTGGAGCAAAAACAAAAACTAATGTATGTTTTCCTAAAACTAATTGATCCATTTCTTTAACAAGAGTTACATTTTTAGGTTCAAATCCATTATTAAAATTTTTAAACATTCTAAGTGTTTTATCATTTAAAACAACATTAACATCTGGATAAAGATCAATTACTTTCTTTAAAGTATATGCATGATCTGGTTCCATATGGTTAATAATTAAATAATCTAATGTTCTTCCATCTAATCCATCAACTAATTTTTTAAGAAAAACATCTTCAACACTTTTATCAACACTATCTAATAAACATGTCTTTTCATCTAATATTAAATAAGAGTTATAACTAACCCCATTATTTAATGGATAGATATTTTCAAATAACGCTAATCTTCTTTCACTAGCACCAATATAATAGGTGTCTTTTGTAACTAATCTTTTCTTATACATAATTTCAACCTCACTATTATTAATATTATAATCTTTCTATATATATTTTTATATAAATTATTAACTTTAAAATCACATAAATTAACATTTATCATTAAAAGTATTATACTAATCTTAAAGGAGTAAATTATGGAAAAACTTAGTTTATTATATTGCACACATTGCAAAAAAATCGTTGAATTAATTCCTTCAACACATTGTTGCCCAACTGTATGTTGTGGAGAAAAAATGATCGAATTAGTAGCAAATACTACCGAAGCTGCTACAGAAAAACATATTCCAGTTATTAATGTTAACGAAAATATTGTTGAAGTTACTGTTGGAAGTGTAATTCACCCAATGACAGAAGTTCACTATATTCAATTTATATACTTAGTAACTAATAAAAATGTTTATAGACATGACTTAAAATGGAGTGATGCTCCTAAAGCTACATTTGCTTTAACTGAAGGCGAAGAAGTTGTTGAAGCTTTAGCTTATTGTAACCTTCATGGTTTATGGAAAAAATAATTAAATAAATAAATTTTTGTTCTATAATTATCAATGGCTTTCGAGCCATTGATAAAAAGAAGGTGTTGTTATGAAGAATATTTTAATATTGATTCTTAAAAATGGCGATACAACTGGAGAATTATTCCAAACTTTATCTCATAAAGGGTTTAATTCGTCAGTCATTATTGCTAAATCATTAAAACATATTTTACAAGACGATGAAGAAGATGATGAAAGATTGTTTTTTAATCTACGCCATTTAGCTACAGGAACTCATAAAGATTCTTGTTTTTCTTACTTTATTTTAGATGACGAAGATTTGAAAACAGTTAAAGATATAATTAGACAATATACCAATAACTTTAAAGATGTTAGGGGTGGAATGTACTCTTATAAAATAGATAATTACGAAGGAAGTATTTAATATGAATACTTATATCTATTTAGGTGTGGCAATAATTATTGCCCTACTTTCAACTCGTCTTATGAAATTAATTAAGTTACCTAACGTAACTGGATATCTTTTAACTGGTGTTTTAGTTGGACCATATGTTTTAGGATTATTTTTTAATGGATTTAAATTTGATTCTACTGCAATAACTAGTTCAAGTATTGGAACTATTGTAAATAATTTAGGATTTATAAGTGAAATTGCTCTCGCTTTTATAGCTTTTACAATTGGAAGTAGTTTTAATTTAAAAAGCATTAAGAAAGTAGGAAAGAAAGTTTTAGCAATAACTTTCTTTGAAGCTTTTGGAGCTAGTATTTTTGTATTTTTATTTTTGATGGTTGCCCATTTTATATATGGAGCAATCAACCCCTCTTCAACTAACGAAATTTCTTGGCCATTAATTTTAACTTTAGCAGCTATAAGTTGTGCAACTGCTCCAGCTGCAACACTTTTAATTGTTAGACAATATAAAGCAAATGGTCCAGTTACAGAAACATTGCTTCCTGTAGTTGCTTTAGATGATGCAGTTGCTTTGATTCTTTTTTCTATATTGTTTAGTATTGCTAAAACAATTGGATTTGGAAACGGAACAATAAATTTATATGAGATGTTAGCTAAACCAGTAATTGAAATAGTATTATCTTTAGTTATCGGAGCCTTATTAGGATTTCTTATTTCTTTATTATTTAATTTATTTAAATCAAGAGCTAATAGAATGGGTTTATGTATTTTTGCATTGTTTTTAAATCTTGGTTTACAAATACTATTTAGCCAGGATTTCATGGGGAATTTTGAACTTTCCAGCTTACTTATGTGCATGATAACTGGTGCAATTTTAATTAATTTTAGAAAAGATTCTATTCTTACATTTAATAGAATTGATGAGATTACGCCGCCTATTTTTATGCTTTTCTTTATATTAAGTGGGGCTAATTTAAACTTAACAGTCTTTGCAAGTGATAATAATATAATTCTTTTTATTATCGCTTTAACTTATGTTATTTCTAGAGTTATTGGAAAATATTTTGGTTCATTGTTTGGTGCTGTTATTACTAAAGCTGAACCTAGTGTTAAAAAATATTTAGGATTAACATTAATTCCTCAAGCTGGTGTTGCAATCGGTTTAGCAACTAGTGCAGGTAGATCCTTATCTTCTTATAACGCTGAGCTAGGAACATTAATTGTTGCAACAATTTTAACATCAACAATTATTTATGAATTAGTTGGTCCAGCTATAACAAAATTTGCTCTTGTTAAAGCAAAAGAAATCGAACTTCCATCAAGAAATAAATAGCTTTTAATATGAAATTTGCCCTTTTACTAATAATTTATTTAATATTTATATCTTTAGGTTTACCTGATTCTTTTATCGGATCATGTTGGCCTACAATGAGTAGCTATTTTCAAATTAGTAGGGATTTACAGGGGTTATTTTCATTTTTAGTAAGTATTTGCACTATTTCAAGTTCTTTTTTAACCATTTATTTAACTAAAAAATTAAAGAATTATGGGGTCATTTGTTTATCGATTGGTTTAACAGTAAGTGGATTAATAATTATAGGATTTGCTCCTAATTATTACATATTGTTATTAGCCGCAATACCTTTAGGATTTGGAGGAGGAGCAATTGATTCAATTTTAAATAATTATGTAGCAAATAACTATAAAGCTATACATTTAAATTGGTTACATGCTTTTTGGGGTATTGGAGCATTTATTTCACCACTAATTATTGGATCATTTATTGTAAACCCAAGCGGATTTAAAGATGCTGCTTTTGTACTTGCTATTATTCAAACTATTATTCTTCTAATTAGTTTATCCACTATTGTTTTATGGATAAAAGTAGATAAAATTAACGCTTTAAATAGTAGAGAAAACACTACAAATTCAAAAAATAGTGAGGAAAACATAGGGTTTTTTAAAACTTTTAAAATTAGAGGTGTTTTAATAGCTTGTTTAGCTTTCTTTTGTTACATTGCAATTGAATCACTTACTTACTCTTGGTTTACAAGTTTATGTGTTTTTGGAATGAATATGAATGAAGATGTAGCAAGTAAATATTTATCTTTATTTTATATAGGTATAACTTTAGGAAGAATAATTAGTGGATTCTTATCAATTAAAATTAAAGATAAAAACTTAATTAGAATAGGAGAAGGAGTTGTTCTTTTAGGGATCATCTTTTTAACTTTTAAATTTAGTTTTACATTTATGCCAATTGCTTTATTTACAATTGGTTTAGGATGTGGACCAATTTATCCTTCAATAATTCATTCAACTGTAGAAAGATTTACCAGCAAATATTCTCAAGCTGTTATGAGTATTCAAATAGGTTTTGCTTATATCGCTAATGTTAGTGTTGCTCCACTATTCGGAATTTTAGGAAACGCTACAACTTTCTTAATTCTTCCTTATGTTATATTTGTTTTCTTTGTAATCTTAGTTGTTGGAAATGAGCTAGTATTAAGATTAACTAAAGATAAAGAAAAATTAGATAAATCATTAGTAAATTAATTATAAATTTACTATAATCTTGTAGGAGAAAAAATTATGAAAAAATTAAGTGTAATTTATTTATCAATATTGATGCTTGCTCCTCTTAGTTTAGGAGTAGTTAGTTGTAGTAAAAATACAACTAATAATAATGAAAGCAATAACAATAATAACGATGGAGACAATAACAAAGACGACAATAGCAAAGATGATGATACACCTATAAAAAAAGAAGAAGTTTCTTTAGCTACATTTACTAAAGATGTATGCACAAATTTAGTAAGTGCTCCTAAATCAACTGACGGAGTTTACTTAACTTCAGATGATGTAAACGATGAAATCAATGGCATTAATTTAAAATATTCAACTAATGTAGGTTTAACTGGAAATAAAGATTATCCAAATTGTTTACAAATTAAAAAATTAACCGAAAATAATTTAACTTTTACTTCTACAAGTAAAAAGATTACAAAAGTTATTTTAACATCATTAAAAAATACAAGTTATGACACAACATACGCTTCATTAACTATGAGTGTTAACGGAAATAAAGAAGAAAATTCTACAACAGATGAAAACGGAATCAGTACAATCGTCGCTACATATACATTAGAGAGCGAAACCACTACTCTTTCATTCAGCAATTCTTCAGAAAGAGCAATGTATCTAAAATCAATTGAAGTATTAGGATACAATGAGTAGTTTTAAAGAAAAAGTTAAGAAAATATTTAGTCCAATAGATTTAACAAAAGGTAAACCATATGTAGTTATCTTACTTTTTGCTATTCCGATTCTTATATCTAATATTATTAATCAAGTTTATCATTTAGCTGATGCTATCGTTGTAGGTCAAACAATTCCTAATCAATTTGCAGGAATTAATGATACAAATCCTTTATCCTTCCTTCTTATTCAATTTGCAGGAGGAACAACAATTGGCTTAAGTGTTGCTGTTGCTAATAGATATTCAAAAAGAGATTATGAATCTTTAAGAAAAAGTATAGCTATCTGTATTGTAGTTTGTTTAATTATTACTATATTATTAACAACTTTAGGTCTTATATTTATTAATCCTTTACTTAATTGTGTAGGTTTAGATAACAATATCGATCCTGTTTCTTTTAGTGCTGGAAAAATATACATGGTTACCATTATAGCTGGTTTAATTGGCTGCATATCTTATAACTTAATTATTTGTATATGTAGGTCAATTGGAGATAGTGTTACTCCATTAATATTTTTAATTATTTCAAACGTATTAAATATTGTATTAGATATAATATTTGTTTTAACTTTCCCAACTAACGAATTAAAAGTTTTTGGTGTAGCATTTGCGACTGTAATTTCTTGGATTATATCCTCAATTTTATGTTTTATTTATACATTTAAAAAATATAAATTCATTAGATTGAAGTTATCTGATTTCCAAATCGAAGGAAAAGATTTATTTTATCATTTAAAAATATCTATTCCTTTAGGATTACAATATTCAATTTTAGCAATTGGAATTATCATTATGCAAAACGTAATTGTTCAATTTGATATTAACAATTTTACTGAAGGAGATATTGTACATCACTATGTTCAAGATGGATATGGTGCTGCTTGTAAATTACAAAGCTTTTTGAATACAGTTTATTTTGCTTTATCTTCATCAATTCTTTCTTATGTAGCTCAAAATGATGGAATTAAAAATATTGATAGACTCAAAAAAGGTATTAAACAAGGTTATTTAATCGGTGTTATTGTCTATGTAATTTTTACAACTATTGGCTTATTATCTACAATTAATGGTGGATTTATTTATTTATTCTTAAAAAGCGAAAACATTACTAAAGAAACAATTAAATATGGATCAATATATTTATGGGTATCTTTACCATTAGGTATTGTTTTATTTACACTTCTTTATTCTAGAAATAGCTTACAAGGATTTTCAAAACCATTATTCCCATTTTTAGCAGGTGTAGGAGAATTGCTTGCTCGTATTATTGCTGCTTTATTCTTCCCTATTTTATTAAATCCTACAAACCCATATTCCGACATTAGTTTTGGTGGAGTTTGTTTTGCAGATGGCTTTGCTTGGATTGTTGCAGCTATTATTCTTGTATTTCCTTTATTATATACAATCAACAAAAAGAGTAAGGATTTAACATATAAATCTTCAAAATTAATAGAAAATAATATTGATAACGAATTAGAAAAATAATTATTCTAATTCAAATTTTCCTGTATATAATTGATAATAATATCCGTTTAAATTAATTAATTGATCGTGAGTTCCTCTTTCGATAATTCTACCATTTTCTAATACCATAATAGCATCAGCATCTTTAATAGTAGATAATCTATGAGCAATTAAGAATACAGTTCTTCCTTTCATTAAATTTTCCATTCCAGAAAGAACTATAGCTTCAGTTCTTGTATCAATACTTGAAGTAGCTTCATCAAGAATTAATGTAGGACAATTACTTACTGCAGCTCTAGCTATATTTAATAATTGAGCTTGTCCTTGACTTAAATTGCTTCCGTTTCCTTTAATATAAGTATTATATCCATTTGGAAGACGGGATATAAAACTATCTGCATTAGCAAGCTTAGCTGCTTCAATACATTCTTCATCAGTAGCATCTAATCTACCATATCTAATATTATCCATAATTGTTCCGCTAAATAAATTTGTATCTTGAAGAACAACACCTAAACTTCTTCTTAAATCCTTCTTTTTAATTTTATTAATATTAATTCCATCATATCTGATCTTTCCATCAGCAATATCATAGAATCTATTAATCAAATTAGTAATTGTTGTTTTTCCAGCTCCAGTTGCCCCAACAAAAGCAATTTTTTGACCAGGTTTAGCATAGACCGAAACATTATGTAAAACTAAACGTTTTTCGTTATATCCAAAATCAACATCATCAAGAACAATATCGCCCTTTAATAAAGTATATGTAATTGTATTTGTTTCTTTATGAGGATGTTTCCAAGCCCAACAATTAGTATCTTTATTATTTTCTACTTCTTCAATATTTCCTTTTTCATCAACAAAAGCTCTAATTAAAGTGACATAGCCTTCATCAACTTCTTTCTTTTCATCAAGTAACTTATATACTCTACTAACACCACCAACTGCCATAGCAATAGGATTAACTTGGTTAGATACTTGAGCAACATTATTTGTAAATTGCCTAACCATTGGAAGGAAAGAAACTAAAATACCAATATTTATAGGTTGAAAACCTCTAAGAGATAAATTATCAATATTAAAAACAAATAATAATGTTCCAACAACAATAACAATAATATATAAGAAGTTACCAATATTACCCATAATAGGCATTAAAATATTAGAATATTTATTAGCATCTCTACTTTCTTTTTCTAATTGATTATTAATTTCTTTAAATTTTATAATTGCTTCTTCTTCATGATTGAATGATTTAACAACTTTTAAACCATTCATCATTTCTTCAATATAACCTTCTTCTTTTGCTAAAGTTGCTTGTGTTTTCATAAATCCCTTAGCACTTCTTCCAGCAATATGTTTAGAAGTAACAACCATAGCTATTGATCCTATTAAAACAACAATCGAAAGATAAATACTCGAATATAACATTGTCGCAAATACAGAAACAAAAGCCACAAAACAAATTAAGAAATCTGATAAAGTTTGACTTAATAATTGTCTAATTGTATCAATATCATTAGTAAATGTAGACATTATTGAACCTTTTTCATTTTGATCAAAATATGAAATAGGTAAATCTTCTAGGTGTGAAAATACTTTTACTCTTAACTCATGAAGATACATTTGAGCATATCTTGCTGTTAATTGAGAATATGTAAATCCACTTATTATAGAAATAACATAAAAAGTAATCATTAAAGATAAATATAAGAAGAAATCATTACTAATTGTACTAAAACCTTCTTTAATACCAGTTTCTATCAAATTAACGGTATTTTGTAACATAATAGGAGCAACAATAGCTCCAAGAGCATTCAAAAATGCACAAACTATAACAATAGTTATAACTACTGGATGAGCTTTAAAATAATCTTTAATCAATCTAAATAAGTTCTTCATTATTTAGCTCCTCCTATTTTTGATTGAATCGAATAAACTTCTTGATAAATATCATTACTTTTTAATAATTCTTCATGAGTTCCTATTCCAACAATCATACCCTTGTCCATAACGATAATTCTATCTGCATCAATAACTGAATTTATACGTTGAGCAATAATAATTTTAGTAACGCTTGGTAAATATTCTTTTAAACCTTTTCTAATGTAAGCATCAGTTTTTGTATCAACTGCACTTGTAGAATCATCTAAAACTAAAACTTTAGGCTTTTTAAGTAAAGCTCTAGCAATACAAAGTCTTTGACGTTGACCTCCACTAACATTAGTGCCACCTTGTTCAATTTTATGCTCATATCCATCTTTAAATTGTTCAATAAAGGTTGAAGCTTGAGCAATTTCACAAGCTTTTTTGACTTCTTCTAACGAAGCTTCTTTATTTCCCCATCTAAGATTTTCTAATATTGTTCCACTAAATAAAATGTTCTTTTGTAATACTACACTAATTGCATCTCTTAAAGAAACGAGATCGTAATTCTTAACATTTTCATCTCCTACTAAAACTTCACCTTCAGTAGTATCGTAAAATCTTGAAATTAGGTTAATTAAAGTAGTTTTGCTACTACCTGTTCCACCAATTATCCCTATTGTTTCCCCACTATTTATCTTTAAATTAACATTTTTTAAAGCAAATTTATCAGCATTTATATCATATTTAAAATTAACATTTTTAAATTCGATATCACCATTTTTAATCTCTTTTAAACCATCTACATCACTTTCGATAGTAGGTTTTTCAACTAATACTTCACCGACTCTTTTAATTGAAGGAAGCGACATAATTAAGAAGAAAAGAATCATGCTTAACATCATTAATCCTGATAAAACTTGGGCACAATATGTAATAAGAGAAGATATATCTCCAATATTTAAACTATGAAATGTAATAACATCATTTATTGCATCGTATTCACTATTATTAATAATAATTGTTGATCCAATAAAAAGAATTGAGCACATTGAAATATACATTATTGTTTGGATTATTGGATTAGTAGCACTTAAAAGTTGTTCAACAAATCTAAAACCTTTAGCCATCTTTAAAGATTCTTTTTCAAATTTTTCTTTTTCAAAATCTTCTCTTGCATAAGTTTTTACAACTCTAATACCTCTAACATTTTCTTCAACTTTCTCATTTATTTCATCGTAAAGATCAAACAATACCATGAACCTCTTAGTACATATTTTGATAATTATTGCCGAAGGAATTAAAACAAGAGGAATAATAATAGCTAAAATTATTGGTGATAAGTTTGGAGCAATAATTATTGACATGATAAAAGAGAATATAAACATAATCGGAGATCTAACTCCGATTCTTGTAATCATAATAAATGATTGTTGAATATTAAAAATATCAAATGTTTGACGAGTAATTAAACTAGAACTAGAAAATTTATCTATATTAGTAAATGAAAATTTAGTAGTTTTAGTAAATAAAGATTCTCTTAAGTTCTTAGCAAAACCACATCCAGCCTTAGCTGAATATCTTCCAGCCATAACTCCACCAATAAAGCTAACAACAGCTAAACCTAATAATATAGATCCATAAATAATAAGTTCGTTTATCATTAAATCAAAATCTTGACCACTTAAAGCATAACTTGATAAAGCGTTCAATAATTTTGACATCATAAAAGGAATGATACATTCAGCTACAGCTTCTAACAATATAAAAATAATTGATAAAGTAGTAGCTTTTCTATATCCTTTTACGTTGCTTAAAATTAATTTAATAGTCTCTTTTTTACTAACCATAAACATAGTAATTATAATGTAGAATAAACTAAAATCAAGACAATTTTACTTGTCAATCAAAAACAAAATTTATTAGTAAATTTATTAGTAATACCCGTTTGTTTTTAAATTTTCACTAACAATATCTCTAATTAAAAAATCATTAAAAGGAATGATATCAGTATAGTTTGCTTTATATCCACTATAATCATTTGTAACTACATAATAATATCCATCAGTTGCAACAGGAATATCATCTTTGACAACATATGATCCACTAGAACTTGTAAAAGTTTCATATTGACTAGAAGTCATTTTTAATAGTGTTGTTACATTTTCAAAAGGATAGATTTTAATTAAATCTCCATATGTAAAATCACCAACAGGAATATTACTTCTTATTCCTCCATTATTCATAAGACCAGCAGAAACATGGTATTTAAATGTCTTTTCATTGCTATTTACAAAATCTTTTAATGCTTTAGATACATAAAGACCAAAATCTGATTCACTTACTTCAGATTTAAAAGTATATAAAACTTCATCTCTAATTGATTCAATTTGGTCTTTGTAATTTAAATATACTTCTTCAACTTTATCTAATGTTGAATGACAAGTTGAATATGAATCAATATTTTTTGTAGAAGAAGTAATAACTCTATATCTATTTGTTTCTTTATCTAATCTAAGATTTAAACTGATATTAGAAATATAGTTTCCATTTTCTCCACCTTCAATATAAGGAAGTCCATTATATGAGCCTTCAAATAAACGATGGCTATGACCAAGGAATAAAGCATCAATATATTCGTACAATCCTTTATAATTTTTATAATATCCATCATGAGAAGAAACGACAACTACATCACAAAATTCTTTTTCTCTTAATCTGATAGCTTCTTCTCTTATTAAATCTTCACTATAACTATAATCAAAATTAGATGCAATTGTAGATAAAATTGAATCTTGAATTCCACTCATAATAGAGCCAATTATTCCAATTCTAATACCTTCTTTTTCAACAATTGTACTTGGTTTTAAATAACTTGGTCTATTTTTAGTATTAGCATAGAAAATATTAATCCCTAAAAGAGGAAAATTCATTTGTTTTTCCATTTCTTTTAAAGTTTGTTCACCCCAATCAAATTCATGATTTCCTATAGTCATTGAATCAAATCCAATTTGATTCATTGCATCAATTACAATTTTACCTCTTGTAATATTAGATTCAGCTCCACCTTGGAACATATCTCCACTACTTAAAATAATAGTGTTTTCTTGATCTTTATTTTTTTGTTCAACTAAATAATTTCCTATTCTACTTAATCCAGTTTGAGAATAAGATGAATCATACATAAATGCTCCATGAAAATCATTTAAAGCATAAAAATTTAGTGTTCTTTCTTCTACTTTATCAACATCTTTAAAAGGATCTTTTGTTGAATTTGAGCAAGAAAATAAAGATAAAAACGGAATAAATAATAATGATATAACTGTGTTTCTTTTTTTCATGTTATATATTTTATCAAATATTAATCCATTATAAAAGAGGAGCAAATGCTCCTCTTATTTAAAACCTAATTGATTAATTATTTTGAAAAAGTAACTGATTGAATGTAATATCTCTTAGTCAAATTGACTACAACTTGAGAAGCTCCAGTAATGTCAAATTCATAAGTTTCTGTTTCTCCTTCCGTGTAAGCATGAGCGGAAGTGTAAGAGGTTTCACCAACAGAAATTGTATCTGATGTTGTCCATCCAATTCCAACAATTGTCATTTTTGTAGCAGTTGTTACACTTAAATCAAATGAAATCATACCAGCCTCAGTCTTAGTTCCAAATTTTAGTCCTAATCCTGTATAACTACTTTGGCCTGTATAACATTTTGTAACAGCACTAACTGTAGCAATATCAGAGCCTTCTGTTAATTTTTCAGAAATTGAGAATGGAAGAGTTACTGCAGATGTACCACCAAAATCGGCAAAATTATAGGCTGCAACAACTGTTGATACAGTTGTAGCTGCTTTAACTGTAACTGTAAATTCGTTACTTACAACTGTTCCATAAGAAGCTGTAATTTTAACTGTTCCAGCTTTAACACCAGTAACTTTACCATTCTCATTAACGGTAGCGGTTTCTGGATCACTGCTTGTCCATGTTAATTTTCTTGTTGTAAATGCGGGAGTTGTTGTAGCTGTTAAAGAAATTGTTTTACCTTCTTCAACTTCAGCAACATCACCACTAATAGCAATAGCTGTAGGATCAATATGGACTGCACTATTAATAATACCAGTAACTTCTTTTGTTGTTTTGTAGTCAGCTCTAATAAATGTAACATTGATTTCTTGACCAACAACAAGGTCTTTTGTTAATTCGTTTGTGGCATAATCTTTTGGATTTGCAAATGTAAAGATTTCATTAACTCCATCCCAAGCAAGAGCTGAAGCAGTAGCTGTTGAACCATAAACGATTGTTTCGTTTGATCCGTCTAAATCTGTAACATGTAAGTTACCATATGTTGTACCATCAATTGAAGAAATCTTAACGTTTCCAGTATATTTTGTTGTAGCTTTGACACCAGCTTCAGCTTCTAAAACTGTTGCAAGACTTGTGAATGCAACTGCATCTGGTTCTGGTGATGGTTCGAATTCTTGATGTTCAATAAATCTAACATTCCATAAACTTAATTCGATAGTACCATTGTAATCGCATCTAATACAATCAAATGAAATCTTATCTCCAACTTTAAGATCTTTTGTGTTATCGTTTTCTAACCAGTCACGTGGGTTATTGAATGAAAAGACACCATCTTTTTCACCTAAAACTGAATCAACTGTAACTGTTTCACCACTACTATTTACATATGAGCCACCTTCAGTAGCTGTTTTACCTGTAGCACCATAAACAATATATGATGTAGCACCTTTACTCCAGTCTTTAGCAATGTTGAAGTTTCCATAAACTTGGCCATCACTTCCTTTTGTCCAACCAGTAATAACTGCGCTTGATTTGAACCATTTCTTTTGTGTATTTGGAATGCTAACGATTTCTTCGAGGGTATATTCTCCACCGATTTCAAGAGCATCTTGTTTAACTGTAACTGTAACTGTAGCTTTATGTGTTCCTGCTCTAACTTCGATTGTAGCTGTACCAGGAGCAACAGCTTGAATTCTTAAACCATTAACTGTAGCAACATCTGGATTGCTTGAAACAGCCATAAGTTTGTTTTCGTAAATTAATGATGCAGTGTTATAGGTTGCGCCAAGATCAAGTTCCATTTGACGATCATCTTCACCAACCCACCATTCAGCTTCAAGAGCTTCTAAATTTGTAATTTCAAGTTTTGCAATTGTTTCATCTGCAACGAAATCTTTCCAAGGATCATTAGCGTTATCATCGTCTTTGTCACCTGTAGCTGGTTGATTACAAGAAACTACTGTTCCTAAAACACCTAAGCTTAAGGCAGATGCAAGTAAGATAACACCTCTCATATTTCTTTTTGACATAAATTTTTCCTCCTAATTTGTCATTTTTTATTAATGTTATATTTTCCAACGAAATATAATAATAACCTATTGATAAAAGACATTATTCTGAATATCCTTTAACAATTCAGAATATTTCTTTTTAATATTTGCTCCTCGGATAAATAAAACAGTTCCAAGAACAAATAAAGTAACTGAAAAAACAGTAAAAGCAATAAAAACATAAAACTCAGTACAACCAAGTTCAAATTTATTGTTATTTTTAGGTTTAAAGCAAAGAATTAAAAATAAAATAGCAATTGCAAATATAATTGCTCCAATAACAAGTGATGATTTTGCACTATTTAATTTATTATTTGCTTTATGAATTTCAGAATGACTAGCTCTAGCTAAACTCTTAACTTCTTCTTCAACTAAGCCTTCTTTAATAATCTTTCCACATCTAGGACAAACAAAAACTTCCTTAGTATTGTTGTTTTTAATGTGAGTTTGATCCTTAGATAAGACTTCGTTTCTCTTCTTTTCGGTTAATTCGTAGCCACAATTTGAACAGTACATAATTTCCTCCCTTTTATTATATCAAATCAATATTAAGAAATAATTAATATTTCATATTATTTCGAGAAAACTCCAAGTTTTTCACTTAAAGCATACTCGTATGCGTAATCAAAGTAATTAGTATAATACATGTCACCATTTGACATATTTTCATATTTACTTCTTGAATCATATCTACAATATCCATTAACTAATAATTCAAAGTTTAATAATCTATAATCATTAAGTGTAGGATTTGCTTCATTTGTATACCAAACATATCCTAAGAGTCTTCCATAAGTTTCTCTTAAAGCATAATCTTTATTAGTTTGAACTAAGATATGTTTAGCGTTAGTTAATATATTGTTGTTATATATTTTTGCTTCTCTTCCCATAAACTCATCTTCTTCATGACTAGAATGAGCAATTTCTGGAGTATTAATTAATAAATATCTAACTGATTCCCTTGTTAAATCAGGATCGTTAGGAAATGTAAAGACAGTTGTATCTCCATCACCTAAAGAAGCAATGCTAACTTCACTATATCCTCCAGTTGGAGAACCATCACTTCTACTTAAAGAAGAAGCAAAGTATTCTTCTTTTAATCTTGGTCCATACATTAATTCTTCATAGTCAATAGGGAAATTACTATTACCTACGTATTTGGTATTATTAGCACTAATTTTAACAAAATATAATTTGTTAAAATCAGTATGACCACCAAAATAGTTTTCTAATTTTATTAAAGATGTAGAGGATACATAAGAGATGTTATATCCTTTATATCCCATACAATCAATTAATTTACCTTTATTATCTCTTAACTCAATATATTTATCTCCAGTTAAGTAATTATCTTCTAAATAAAATATGTTAATGTCTTCATTTTGTAATAAAGTTTTATCAAAATCTTTATTAGCTAAAACTAATGTAGAAGAAGCTTTAATTGTGCTATTTAGGTTTATCGATTTAAAAATTTCATCTCCATCATAAATATCAAGATGATAATCTTCACAATCTAAATCAACATTTGATTTATTATAAATTTCAATACAAGAATTATAGAAAAATGAACCTACTAAATATTCGCTAATAAAAACGTCGCTATTTGTAAGTGTACTTTTGATATTTGAACAAGAAAAACAACTCAAAGATAACAAAGCAATATTTATTAAAAGCGACGTTTTATTAAATTTCATAAATAATTATTATGCAACAATTGTAAGATCTAAAGGTTCACCATCTCTATTTGGTCTCATAACTAATTGATAAGAGATTTTGCCATTATATTTTCTAAAGGTAAATAAGCCTCTAACTTTAAACTTTTTGTTTTCAAATTCTTCTTCAGTTGAGAATGAATAGAATGGTTGATTTTCTGGATCTGGATAGTATGTTGAAGGAACAAACATATTAAATGGAGTTTTTGTTCCGTTTGGATCTTCAAAATAAAGTGTGAATTCACCACTATCGTTTTTATAAGCATTGTAGCAAGTTAATGTTTCTTCAACTTCAACTTCCATAAATAATTTATCAGATGAAGCAGCTCCAATTTCACTTGCTTTAAGTTTAAATGGAGAAACTCTGAATTCTTCAGGTGTCTCATCTGCTTTAAAAATAACTTGAGCTTTATTAGTATCAGCATCTTCGACAGGGTCAAATTGAGATCTTGTAAAATCACATCCAGACATTTGGAAACCAAATTCTTCACTATCTGAAAGTGTACCTGCTACTTCGATATAAGTATTTGTAATTGTATATTTTGAAGGAATACTTGATGCACCAGTATAAATATTAATACCAGCCCATTCTCCTCCAGGAACAGTACTTCCTGTTGCTTCATCAAAATAGCTAGCAATATATAACATATTGTTACAGAAACTTGTAACAGTTCCTCTTAATCTAACTTTACTTCCAGCATATGGGTTTGGAATACCTTCTTTTAAATCTTGTTCGATAGCTCTTCTAATTTCAAGTAATGAAATAGCTTCGTAAGCACCATAATTGAATAACTCAGCAGGTTTTCCTGAATGTAAATTAAGTTTAAATTTCTTAGCTTGTTCTTCTGCTTTTAAGAATGTATCAACATAATCAGGAATTTTATCAAGAGATTTAACATAACTTAAACCTTCTTGAACAATATAAAGGTTTAAACAAATTAAAGAATCGTAACTTGCATTCTTTTCAGTTTCGTTAATCCAAACAAGACCTAAATATCTGCTTCCAGTTGAGTCAGTAATTGGAGGAGCATATTCCATTGTTGGTCCAGAAACAACAACTGTTCCGTTATCAACAGCATTCTTTAATTTACTTTTTGTAAATTGCTTTGCTTCTTCTCCATATTCTTCAATTTTACCTGTTGATTCAGGTGTATCGATTCCATAATATCTAATTTTAATATTTGGACTGCTTGAATTAGAGATTGATTTAAAGTGAGTAGTATCACCATCAATATAATAAGCAACACTTACTTGTTCAATACCATCTTTGTAAAAATCTTTACCTTTATAGTCGATGGTTAATTTAACATTACTTTCTTTTGTATAATCAACAAATTTTGCTGAAGCACAACTTACGGTGTTAAATATAGCCATGGCAACAAAAGCAAGGCCAAAAACTATGTTTTTCTTCATATTTTCCTCCTTATTGCATATCGTTTACAGAGTTCTTATAAGCTGTAGTGAATGCATTATCCATTGTTTGAGAACCAAGTAAGACGTTCGTAACAATCCAACCAACTTGTTCTCTAATTTTTTCAGTTCCTTTAAAGACTGGATAGTTGAAGTAATTACCATTAATTTCATTAATAACTTTACTTGCAACCTTTGGCATGAAGTCTGTATTTTGTGTATCTAAATAATCAGCATAATTTTCACATGTATAACTTGAATATCTACATGGAATATATCCAGCACTATCAAGTGAAATATCAGCACAAACTTCAGTGCTTGTTAAATATTTAATTAATCTCCAAGCATATTTAAGTCTAGTTTTGTTGTTTTCTTCACCAATCTTAGTGTTATTTAACATACATAATGTGACACCTTGAGAGACATATTTTTCTCTTTCTTTTGAGTATGTAGGGATTTTACAAACACCAATTCCTCCATTTAATGATGATGAAGCATCATTATATGAAGTTCCACCAGTTGAAGAAGCAACAAATGTACAGCCTAATTCTTTAAATAAATCACTTGTATATTCGCCTTCATTTGTTCCTTTTGTTAAAAGTAAACCTTCTTCGTAAAGTCCCTTTAATTCATTTACCATTTCTTTAGCTTTTTCATTGTTAAAATCACAAACACCTTTTCCATCCTTCATAGAAATAAATGGTATATCTCTTTGATATGATTGAGTAATGAAAAGGTTAGCATCACTATCATAAGCAAAAGGATAAACTTTTGATGAATTTGTTGGATAATACCTTTCAATATTTTTCTTTTCAAATCTTAAAATTTCAACAAATTCATTCCAAGTAATAGAATTTAAGTAATCTTCTACAGATGTTGTAATTGATTTTCCCATATCAACAATAATTTGTTCTACTCTTGCTTTATCAAAGAGCATAATTTCAGTTGATTTTTGGAATGGGAATGAATATGTACCTTCTTCAGTATATTGTCTTCCTTCGTCTAAGAATGAATCGACGATATCTTCTGTTCCAAGTAAATTAGGATTATAAGCTTTTTCTTTTGTTAATCCAATTTCTGGATCTTCGATATAGCTATCAAGCGGAACAACAATTCTCTTTTCTTTCTTTTCAAGAGCTTTATAAATTGCAACATGATCTGGATAAGCAACTGTAATAGTTGGAAGATCGCCTGTTGAAATTTTGTTTGTTGTCTTTTTAACACAATCAGAGTAATTACCTGCATAGTCCATCTTAATAGAAATGTCGACATTGTCTTGTTCTTTTACAATTTTGACAAATTTATTACACCATCTTTCAACACTATTTCTAACTTCTTGTCCAAATGTATGTTGAAAAACTATTGTATATGGGCTATTAGCTTCATCATTACACGAAGAAAGGCTTGCTATACTAGCAAGTGATAATAAAGTTACTCCTAATAATAATATTTTTTTATGTTTCATTTTAATGTCCTCCTAGATAACAAGCCTAATATTTATTTTAACTTGTTATTGATTAACCAATTTGTTGGTTACAAGTTGCAAGAGCAGAATCAAATTTCTTTGCTAAATCATCATCCTTAATATCTTTTGTAGATAAAGCATATGTCATTAAACCACCTGCTTGAGTTCTACATTCTGATGAACCTTTGAAGGTTGGTGATGTGTAAAGAATATCACTGACTGTTGGAATGTAAGAAGCACTTCTTGCCATTAATCTTTCAAGTGTCTTTAAATTGAATTGTTTTTCATCACAAGCTTCTTTATATTCATCACTGTTTAAGACTGAAGTTCTGATTCCGTTATAACCAGAGTTGATAGCCCAGTCAAGAGCGTTTTCTTCATTTGTCATAAATTTGTAGAATAACCAGCTAGCTAATTTTCTATTAGCATCACCATGATCAAGAATACAAAGTGATGGACCTTGGTTAATAATAGCTAATTTTTCAGTTGAGCTTGTTCCATTAACTGCACCAGCTGGTTGAGGAATTCTAGCTACACCAACATCCATTGGGTTATTTGCATCGTATTGATATTTAACACCACCAGTTGAACCAACTGAGAACAAGGTGTTATTAGCTGTGAAGTATTCGTTTGTATAGTTGTTTCCTGCACTACCTTTTGAAATGATGTATCCTTTTTGAGCATATCCGGACCATTTCTTTAATAATGCTTTATATTGATCGTTGTTGAATAAAGCTTGACCTTTACCTGTTGTTTTATCAATTGCTGTATATGGGATACCATATTGTTCACCAAGAGTAATGAATAAGTTATCATCACTATCGTAAGCAAATACTGCATGATAAGCTTTATCTGATTTTAAGATTTTATCTTTATCGGCAAGAGCATCGTTATAAGCAATAAATTTAGGACAGAAGTTATCAAATAATTCTTCCCATGTAAGATTATTGAAGTAAGCTTCTGTAAGAGCTTTTCCATCATTAATTCCAGGAATTGTTAAACCAATTAAAGCCTTGTTATAAAACATAGCTTCGGTTGATTTTGAAAATGGAACTGAATATGTACCATCGATAACATATTTTTGACCTTCAGCTAAGTATTCAGGAACGATATCGTTCTTTTCTTCTTCACTCCATCCGATTGTATATGTTTTTGATGATTCATATTTACTATCTTTATAATCACCAGCAAGTTCTTTACCACTATGAGATGTTGCATCATTCATATATGGATCTAATTTAACGACTTTTTTGTAGTACATGAAGTCACTAACTGCATCTGGATAAGCTTGAATTAAATCTGGATAGTTGTTAGCAGCAAAGCCATCTGAAGCCATGGTTGCTAAACCATTATAATTGGTAGATTGTTTAACGTTATTAATAGTAACGTTTGGTTCTAACTTCTTAAATCTTTCAATGTAATCATTTAATTGGGATTGGTTATTTGCACCAACGATTGTCCAAAGATCAATTGTAGTTTTTTCTCTAATAAAACCACTGTTAACTGGACCTGATTCACTTGATTGACAAGATGCTAAACTCATTCCTGCCATAAGTGTTAATAACGATAATGTGGCAATTTTTCTAAATTTCATAATAAATTCTTCCTCCTATAAATTAATGAAATATTAACCCTTAATACCGGCTCTTCCGACACCTCTCATTATGTATTTTCTAAAGAAAACAAATAATAAGAACAATGGGACAGTAACTAATACTGTAGCTGCCATTTGGAATCCATATTCAGTTCTACCTGATTCTGGATCAACAAAACTACTATTTCTTAAACCATTAGAAATAAGTCTGTATTCATCCTTACTTGTAACGAGGTTTGGCCAAACATATGAGTTCCAAGTTCCCATGAACTTAAGAATAGTAATTGAGATTAATGTTGGAGCTGCAAGTGGAACCATAACGTGCCACAAGAAACTCCAGTCACTCTTTCCATCAACTTTAGCAGCAAGATATAATTCATTTGGTACTTGTCTAAAGGTTTGACGTAAAAGATAAATATAATAGACGCTGACCCAGAATGGGACAATCATCGCTAAATATGCTGTAAATAAGTTTTGGTCTGAACCAACCCATTTAAATGATGCAACTGTAATGTAGTTAGAAATAACCATCATTTCTCCAGGAATCATCATTGTCATTAAGAAAACCATAAATAATGTATCACGGCCTTTAAATTGAAGACGAGCAAAGGCAAATGCTGCAAATATGGTTGTTAATAAAGTTCCAATTGTTGAGAAAATAGCAACAACAATTGTATTTAACATATATGTAGTAAAGTCAAAGACTTGGAAAACATATACGTAGTTGCTCCACATAACAATATTTGGGAAGAATGTTTGTGTAGCAGAAATAATTTCACTATTTGATTTTAATGAAGTAATAATCATCCAATAAAATGGAAGAATCATAATAAGTGCTAAGAAGATGAGGATAATATAAACAAGTGTTGTTAATAAGATATGAGAAACTTTTTCTCTTTTCTTAATACTTGCTACAGATCTTCTACCTTCTTTAATTGTTAATCTAACTTCCTCTCCTAAAGATTCTTCTAAGAAGTTAATATATTGTTTTTTAGTTACGTATTCCATATATTTTCTCCTTAATATCTCTTTTTAGAAAGTCCTAATTGAAGGAATGTGAAAATTAAAATAATGACGAAAAGGAAAACGGCAGCAGCTGCAGCATAACTTGTAGTTGTACCATTCATATTATCGTAAATATAGTAAACGATTGTATACATGTTGTAACTTCCGTTTGTAGTACCTTGCATACCAAACAAACCAACAATTGAAGTATATTCTTTAAATGCACCAATAAATGAGGTGACCATTAAATATAAAATTTGAGGCATTAAACATGGAACAGTAATATGTGTTAAAACTTTCCATCTTGGTGTAGAGTCAATCTTAGCTGCTTGATAGTATTGTTTATCAACACCTTGAAGACCACTAAGAAGAATTAAAATCTTAAATGGAAGGGAGTTCCAAACGATATAAATACAAAGAGGAATCATAGCTGTCCATCTATCAGCACCATAAATCCATGCCTTATCTATATTAAATATATAGTTAACAAGACCCTGTTTATCAAAAATAACGCTAAATACCATACCAACAGCAATAGCATTTGTAACATATGGAAGGAAGAAAACGATTTGTAAAGCTTTTTGGAACCATTTAATTGAATTAAGTAAAACGGAAATCATTAAAGCGATAAAAATCGAAAGCGGAACAGTAACAAAAACTATAATGAATGTGTTTGGAATAGCATATTCAATAAGTCTTGTTTCCTTAGTTCCTCCATCACCAACGTTTTTAAGTCCTAAAATAACAAGGAAATTATCAAATGTAAAACCATCAAATGTACCATAGGCATAATTGTAGTTTTTCATAAACGAAATAAAGATTGTGTTAATAAGAGGATAGATTAAGAAAACAGACATTAAAATAAGGACAGGAGCTAAATAAAGCCAAGCTCTCCAGTTATTTTTTTGTTCTTGATCTAAGACTCCGCCAACAATGTAATCTTTCTTGAGTTCTTTTCTAGATACAATGTTGACATTAACATCTTGTTCTTCGTTATACCCTTCATTTAAACTGCCTAATGAAGCATCGAAGTAGCAAGAGTTAACATTTACGTTTAATTCTTCTGTACTCATAAATACTCCATTAATTAATCGATATAAATTCTTTCTTCAGTTTCTTTATTAAAGATAAACATCTTATTTTGTTTAACTCTTAAAGTGATATTTCCACTAATATTAGTTTCTTCACTAGAAATAATTACTTTAAATGTATCTTTTAAGCAGTAGTTATTTTTAGCAATAATTGAAATATCTCTTCCAAGAGTTTGAACCATTTCAGTTGTTGCTTTTAATCCTTTTTTAGCTTCATTACTTTCTAAGGCAAATCCTTCAGGTCTAATAGCAATAAATACTGGTTGATCTTGAATTCCCTTAGCATCATTAATATATGAATCGCCAATCATAATCTTTTCATCTTTAATTTCACCAATAAAAACATTTACTTGTGGTGTTCCTAAGAATTGAGCAACGAATAAATTACGAGGATTATCGTAAACTTCTTGAGGTGCACCGATTTGTTGTTCAACACCATTTTTCATAACAAGAATTTGATCACTAATTGACATAGCTTCTTCTTGGTCATGGGTAACAAAGATTGTAGTAATGCCAATACTTTGTTGAATTCTTCTAATTTCTTCTCTTGTTTGAAGTCTTAAACGAGCATCAAGGTTGCTTAAAGGTTCATCAAGAAGTAAGACCTTTGGTTTTTTGACTAAAGCTCTAGCAATAGCAACACGTTGTTGTTGACCACCACTAAGTTGAGAAGGTTTTCTTTGTAAATAATCTTCAATTTGAACAAGTTTAGCAGTTTCGTAAACTATATCTCTTCTTTCAAATTTATTTAATTTTCTATATGTAATAGCAATTTGCTTATTAATAACTGGATCGCTTAATCCAAAATTAGCTTGTAAAATATCTTGAACAATTGCAATATCACTTTCTTTAATCTTCTTTAATTTAAAGAAAATCTTAATATCTTCATTATCTTTAAATACTTTTAAATCCTCTAATTTAGAGCTGTAATCTTTTAATGCTAATTTAGCTTTCTTTGTTAAAATAGAACAATCAAAGGAAATAATTTTAAGTGAAGCAGTACCATTACAAATAGAACTATTAATAATACCTAAAATTTCTTTTGCCTTACCAAGTGTTACTTTGTTATAACAAGCTGTAACAAATACTTGTTCATTAAAAGACGATACTCTTAATTTATTTAATTTAATACCAGTTTCAGCAAATAATCTTTTCTTTAAATCTTTAACTTCATCGCCTTCAAAAGGACCATTAACTCCAAAAGTTATTTCAGCATTAACTTTTAATTCTTCATCCTTAAAAATTAATGTATATTTATAAACTAAATCAAATAAAGCTTCGTTAGATTGTTCCTTTGTTTCGTTAACGTTTTCATACTTAATAATACGAGAAAAATTATTAATAAATAAATCATGAATTTTTTCAGAAACATTCTTTAATTTGACAACCAATGATAAATGTTTTTCATTAAGCGTAGAAATAACTTCGAAATTAGAACTAGAAAGACCAATTTTTAATAATAATGTATTAAGAGAATATTTGATACCTTCAAGATTATCATCATCTTTCATCGTATAGTCAAATTCAAAATTATAGTTATAAAAATTAACTAACGGAACTTCAACCTTTAAATTTGTAAGAGGGAATTCGACGTTCTTATAAATTGTCATGTGAGGATAAAGAGCATAGTTTTGGAAAACTAATCCAATACCTCTTTTTTCTGGGCTAAGATTGGTAACTTCTTCATCACCAAACCATACTTCACCACTGGTTGGAATTTGAAGACCACTAACCATGTAAAGTGTTGTAGATTTACCACATCCAGAAGGACCAAGTAAACCAACTAACTTTCCATCAGGGACGACCATATTTAAGTCGTTAACAGCGATTGTGTCCTTAATGTGTTTCTTTGGATTTCCAGGGAAGATTTTTGTAAGTCCTTTAAGTCTAATTTCCATATATTTCTCCTTAATTATTTATTTACTGAAATTGTTCCATCATCTTGTTTATCAAGTCTAAGTTTAAGCTTTTCATTTCTGATTCTTTCTCTTCTTGCTTTAATCAACAAGTAGAAGTATCTGATGAAATAGCCAACCAATAATATAGATGCAACTCCAAATAGAATTACCCAAACATCAGAAGGGTTATAAACAGGAAGGGAATTATTTAAAATTCCAAATCTTACAATACAAAATTCAATAAATGAAATTACTGAACCGATGCAAAGTAAACCAAGGATATTATTTTTAAAGTATTGTTTTGTATTCATTCTTCTAAATTCATCGTTTTCGTATTTTTTCTTTAAAACAAAGTATGTAACTAATGAAGCTGCAATGTAACAAACAGCAAATACTCCAACTGATAAACCAACAAATAAATCACAATCAAATGTGTAAAATTTAGATTGTTTTGCAATACTTACACTTCCATCTTTATTGGTCATATCATCAATCTTGAAGTTCATATAACCAAATCTCATTGAGAAACCGGTTTTTGAAACTTCTTTATATGTTTCGGTGTTATAAATACCAACGTAAATTAATCCGCCTTTGATTCTTAAATTTTTAACTTCCTTATAATTGACATTTTTAATTAAGAAGTACAATGAAGATTCATTGTTCTTAATTTCAACATTAGTAGCAAGGTCTTTAACTTCTTGTTTTCTTCCATCTTTAAACTCGATGATATATGAAGTATCGCCTGAATAACTAAAACGAGTTCTAACATACATTTGTCCTTCATCAATATATTCTTCGTATTTTCTATATTGTTTTCCATAGGTAGGATGATTTTTGTATGATTCAACTGCTTTCTCAGAATTTACTAATACTTTAAATGAACTAAAACCATTAAAGATTGAAACGCCTTGATAATCAAAATCACAGTAATCAGCAATATCATTAAATGATTCTCCAACTGTTCCTTGAAGTTTATATCTTTTAGTAAAATCAGGAACTTTATCAATAACTTCATATCCAGGATTATCGTATTTAAAAATGTTAATCATGTAAATTGGTTGAGTATAATCAACTTCTTCATCTACTCCGTATTCAAGATCGCAAGTAAGTTCGATGTCTTCTTTTGGACCTAAATCATTTCCAACACCAACATATTTAACTAAATTATTTGAAAAGTTAATTGCACTTGTTCCAATTCTTGAAAAACCACCATTTTTATTTTTTAAAGTGTATTGAACTGAACAAGGATAGTATTGATCGCCAGTTCCAAAATAACCAAGCATATAGTTATTGGTGGAACTGCTTTCCTCGTTAATATAAATTTTAAAAGCTGTAGAATTTTCAGTCTTTGTAACGGTTGGAATATGGAATGTTAAATCTGCTTCACTTTCACTTGAAAAAAGATTTGGATCACTAGTATATTCGCTTTCACTAGTTTCAAATGCTTCTTGCTTAGCTTTTAAACTTGTTGAAGGTACCTCAACTGCTTTTCCGATTCCAAACATCGAAAAAATAAGGCCTGCTACACCTAGGCCAAATCCAATGTTAATCCATTTTTTTCTCATAATTGATCAATTCTCCGTTTAAATATACTGATAATTGCTTAATAAACTACATTAATAATATACATTATTAAGCCAAAAGTCAAAAAATTAAAAAGCGAATAATACCCTTAATTTTGTTAAAAACAAGGTAAATAGTCGCTTTTTTCGTAAATATTTAATCTAAAGCAAATAAAAATTAATGTTATTTTAATGAGAAATTATGTATATCATCCTTAGATGCAGGTTTAACAACCTCATCTTTAGAGTAAAAAACTTTATTATCTTGAAGATCAACTTCTTCAATTCCTAGTAAATAATCGTGGAAATATTGCTTCTTTTTAGTCACAAGACTCATTGTAAAACTAAAAATTAATGGTATTCCAAAAGTAACAAAAGAAAGGGCAATTTCTAAGAAAAATATGATTAAAAATCTTAATGTAAATTGTTTAAAACTCACATGTAAAACATCTTTATTAACTAAACCAATTTTATAAGTTAATCTACCTAAAGTTGACCTGTTTCTTCTAAAAATAAGCGGGAAAACATAGTAATTTATAATTGCAGCAAACAAAACTCCAACTACAACTTCACCAGCCATTACATAAGAAAAATATTTCTCTAAATCAATAACTCTTTCAATTTTTGAATGGAAATAACCTAAAGCATAATTATCGATATAGTTTTTATAAAAACTAATATAAGCTTTACTTGGAATAACTGTTTGATTATTTTTAATTACTTCATCGTTTTCTAAAATAAATAATTTATATGCATTTCCTTCATAAGAATAAATTAATTCATCATCTAATCTTAATTCGTTAAATTCTAAAATAATTGATTCATATAATTCGTGACTAAGCGAATTATCAACGTATGTAAAGAAATTATTGATTGATTTTACTACTTCTTTTTCAACTACTGAGCTATTTGTAGTTGTATCAAGGTTATAAATTGTAACAACATCTCTAACTAATCCGTCTTGGTCTTTAAAAAATAAACCTGAATCAAGTTTAATTTCATCTAATTCTTTTGAATTACTTTTATAAGTAGGAGTAACATCTCCTATTGCTTTAGAAACAACAACAAATAATAAGGAAAACATAGCAAAAACGAAAGCATCCATAAATGCTGCAGCAAATTTCCTAGTAAATTTAGGTCTATAATATTCTATTTCTTTCATATTTTTGAGGTCTCTCTATAATATTCATCCATCGTGGAAGTATCAACACATAAACTATTAGTCGATAATTCTTTTAATGTTTTAGCATATTTATTAGCTAGTAACAATATAAGTTGAAGAGTTAAGAAGATAATAGATATTAAACTTACAGTATATAAAATTGGGAATGAGAAAATACCAGCCAATCCTAACTCAATAAAAGGAATAAACATTAAAACTGACATTGATTCAAAAGTATTAATAAATCCTTCTAAAACTACATATCTTTTCTTTAAATAAAATAAGTTTTTACAATTAATTCTTTCTACTTTTAATATAATTTCTGATAATGTTCTTCCTTTATGATTAGTTAAAGGAATAACAAAATACATAATTATACTTGTCAAAATAAAAGAAATAAATGAACTAACTATATTACAAATCTTGATTTTTTCTTCTTCTTTTTCTATGTTTAACATGTAAAAACTATATGTTTTCCCGCTTGAATCTAATATTTCATTATTTTTCTTAATATCAGTAATTATCTCTTGATATAAAGATAAAAATCTTGTTTCTTTAAATTCATCAAATAAAGATTGTTGAGTTTCACTCATCTCATCTCCTAATGTAAAATAAGGAATAAATGCTTGTTTAACAGTGCTTTTAAAAGCATATGTTCCTAAAATAGTTTTATTTTCTAGATCAAAAAAGGCAGGACACTTTTCAACTAATAATTCATTAACTACTTCTACATTTTCATGCTTTATATCAACGAAATAATGATATAAAAAGTCACTATTTTTATATTTTTCCTCATTAAAAGTATAAAATTCTATATAAGAAATAGCACTCTTTTCTAGATCTTTACTAAAGTTATAATCATCTTCTTCACTTTTGATTAACAAGTTATTATCTATTAATAAATCTCTAGAACCAA
>JAEDIE010000002.1 GCA_016296775.1 Bacilli bacterium
TCACTTTGTATGAGAGATGAGCATTATCTCTTATAAATAAAAACCAATAAAATTATAAAAAAGAACCACGAAATCGTGGCTCTTTTTTATAGGGGTTCAAATTTAACATTACTTCTTTAATAAAGAGTTCTTTTCAATTACTTTTGCTTTTAAACTTTCTGGAACTTCTTCATAGTCTTCAAATTGTCTATTAAAGAATCCACTTCCTTGAGTTAAAGCTTTTAATTTTGTTACGTAATCTAAAGATTCACTTTCAGGAATTAAAGCAATAATTGAGCTTGAGTCATCCTTATCAATAACATCTTGGACTTTAGCTCTTCTACTATTTAAATCGCTTAAAACATCACCTAAATATTTATTTTCAACATTAATAGTAACTCTTAAAATAGGTTCTAAAATTGTTGGATTACATTTCATATAAGCTTCCTTAAATGAAAGAATAGCTGCCATCTTAAAAGCTAATTCGTTACTATCTACTGGATGATATTTACCATCAGTTAATGTAGCTTTAACACCAATTACAGGGAAACCAGCAAGTAAACCTTGTTGTAAAGCTTCAAAGAATCCTTTTTCAACAGCTGGGAAATAGTTTTTAGGAACACTACCACCAAAAATTTCTTCAGTAAATACTGATTCTTTTTCTGGAGCAAACTTCATATCGACAACACCATAGAATCCACTACCACCAGATTGTTTAATATATTTTCCAACAGCACTAGCCTCTCTTCTAATAGTTTCTCTATAACAGATTTTTGGTTCGCTTGTAAGTAATTCAAGGTTATATGTATTCTTAATCTTATCAAGGACAAATTGAAGATGAGAATCACTCATACCACCAAGTAATAATTGTTTTGTTTCAACATTTCTTTTAACTTCAAGAGTAGGATCTTCTTTTCTTAATTTAACAAGGATTGGACTAAGTTTTTCTTCATCTTTTTTATCTTTAACAGAGATTGCTTTAAAGCAAACTGCTGTAGGGAATTTAACTTGTTTATATAAGATATAATTGTTCTTATCACAAATTGTATAAGTTGTATTAATATCTTCTAATTTAGAAATAGCTACGATATCACCAGCAATTGCTTCACTAACATTGATTTGTTGTTTTCCACATAATGTAAATAATGATGAAATCTTGAAACTATTTTTTGTTTGAGGACAATATACTTCATCACCTAAATGAAGAACACCACTATCAATCTTTAAAATATTAATTGAGCCTAAATATGGATCAACTAAAGTTTTAATTACATATGCGCTAAATGGTTCTTCATTTAATGTTTTTCTTGTGATTTCCTTACCATTTTCATCTTCACCAACATAAGGTTTTAAATCGGTTGGACATGGTAAATAATCAACAAACATACTTAATAATGTATGTAAACCAATATTATTAGCAGCACTACCAAAAACTACAGGAACTAATTCACCATTTAAAACACCAGCTCTTAAACCAGTATGAATTTCTTCATGAGTCAATGCTTCGCCACTAAAGAATTTATCTAACAATTCATCATTTGTTAAAGCAACAGCTTCACATAATGTATTGTGTAATTCAAAAACTTTTAATTTCTTATCTTCGTAAATTTCATCATCTACACATTCTTTTCCGTTATATTTTCTAGCTTTTAAGTCAACAACATTAACAAAACCATCAAAATTATCATTATGTCCAAGTGGCATTGTAAATGGTACACAAATCTTTCCAAAATGAGCTCTTAAATCAGCTAAAATATCTTCATAATCAGGATTTCCTTTATCCATTTTATTTACATAAATAATTGTAGGAATTCCTCTTTTTCTTAAGTTATTAAAATGTTTAACTGTACCAACTTGAACTTTACTTAATGCATCTACAACAAGAACAGCACCCTTAATTGAATTAGTAATAGAAATAACTTCCCAAATAAAGTCATCATTTCCAGGAATATCAAGTAAATTAATTTTATTATCATTAACAAATAAAGGGACTATTGACGTTGAAACTGAACACAATCTAGCTTTTTCCTCTTTTAAATAATCGCTAACAGTATTCTTTTTCTCAATAGAACCCTTTTCTGATTTGTTTACTATAGAATATAAGGACTCAACCAAAGTTGTTTTACCACTTCCTTGGTGTCCTAATACCGCAATATTTCGAATGTTTTTTGACTCTAAGGCCATATAATTATCCTCCTATGTAAGCGCTTACATTTTATATATTAGCATTGAAAGCCCACTATTTCAATTAGTTAAATGATTTTTATTTAGCGTTAATTTTATAGGTATTTTTTTCTTACTTTGCTATTTTAAAACTTTTTTTCTTTGCTATAATGAAATTATTAGGAGATTTACCAAAATGAAAAACAAAATAATTTATGTTTCTGGTCTTCTTAATTTTGAGACCATTCTAAATGTTGATTCATTTCCTGTTAACTACTATCCTACTGAATACCCATTCTATGGTGTAAACAACGGGGTTGGCGGAACAGCATTCAACATTTCAAAGGCTTTAAGAACTTTAGGTGACAAAGTTGTCTTATCAAGCCATGTCGGTGAAGATTTAATTGGAAAAACTATTGTTAGTGAATTAAAGAAAAACAAAATTACCGAAACAAGTATTTACCATGATTTAGATCAAACACCTTCACAAGTTGTCTTAGTTGATAGAGATTTCAATACTCAAACCTACACCGATTTAAAGAGTGTTCAAAATGCTGTATCTGACTTTGAAGTTGAAAAGGAAAAGATTGAAAAAGCTGACTTAGTCGTATTATGCAATTCCAATTTCAACAGATCATTATTAAAAGAAGCTAAAAAATTAAACAAGAAAGTCGCTACTGATGTCCATATTATAGGTACTGTTGATGATGCCTTTAACAAAGAATTCATGGAAAATAGCGATATTTTATTTTTAAGCTCAAAGGGTATTCACGAATTAAATTACGAAGAATTTCTTCTAGATATATATAATACTTACCACAACGAATTAATTGTTCTTGGTGAAGGTAGAGAAGGCGCTATGATTCTTGATGCCAAGAAAAGAGTTATTTACCATATCGACGCTGTTACAGTTAGAGATATCGTAAATACAGTTGGAAGTAGAGATGCTTTATTTAGTGCATTCCTTCACTATTATTTAAAAGGTATTGATTCATTAGAAGCTTTAAAACTTGCAGAATTATTTACAAGTTATAAGATTGGTGAAAACGGCGGAGCTAATGGATTTGCTAAAGAAAAAGAAATCAAACAATTAGCAAAAACAGTTGACTTCGATGTTTATAAAATTAAAACATTCTAGTTAAAAAAGAGGTTAGGCACCATAATATCGCCTAACCTTTTTTGATTGCAAATTTAATATGATTTCTCAGTTATTTTAATAATTCTTCAGCTTTTTTAAATAAAGAATATTCAAAATCTCTACATAATAAAGTTGATTTTTTATAAGCTTTTTCAAACTTAGATTTACATACTTTAACTTCGCTTTCACTGCCTTCAATAATACCAACTACAAGAAGGTAAACTTTATATGCTTCAAGTGAACTCATTTTGTAAATATATGTTCTAATTTCAGGTTTAATCTTTTTAAAGTTATTTCTATATTCTTCATCTAATTGTCCGTTTCTTTCAAGAATTTCAATGTAGATTTTTTGAACTGAATAAAGATTATATGAACTCTTGGAAATCTTTTTAGGATTTTGTAATATGCGATCTAATAAAGTTTTAGCTTCTTCATATTTTCCTTGTTGAATTAATTCATAAATCTTCAACATATTATATTGAGCGGTATAATCAGTAATTTCTTCAAAAGGAACAATTTCTGGTGTAGGTTCACCTAATAAAATTGAAGCATTATAACTTAAGAATTTATTGTAAGCTTCGGTATTAATTTTCTTTGAAAATAATACAATTCTATATCCATCAGTTGTTGAATCAATATGTAATGGAATGTAGTTATATAAAGCAAACATAAATCCGATTGTAACAATAATAACTGTTACAAATTTAACACTAAGCAAGAGGTCTCCACTATGATTTTTAGCACTCGAATCGATAAGATTTAATACTAAATAGAATGCACTAGCTTCAAGAACAAAGAATAAGAATGGTAATAAAACACTGATCATTGGATTAGCATTTTTTCTTTTTGGTGTAACAATAGTTTCACCAGTTAATCCATCACAGCTTTTAAATAATTTAACTTTATTTTTTATAGCATCGCCTTCTTTTGTTTTATAAATACAAAAACCAAAAATATTGCATGAAAGAATTGAATATCCTCCAAGAACAGCTCCTAAGCAATGGAATACTTCAACAAAAATACCATTAATTAAAATACCTACAATTGAGCTAACTAAAATAAATACAAATCCAATTCCAGTATTTCCATTAATATAAGAAATAGAACCAAGACCGGTTGATGGCATTAAAACGGTTGTCCCAATAACAATAGCAATGATAAGCATTCCTATATATACTAAGATACTAATTAAATCTTCTTTTGTCATGATTTTCCCCTTTCTAATCACAAAACGTGTATTAGAAATAATTACCTGTTAATAATAACATTTATTTTTTATATTTTAAACTTGAAATATAACTCTTAGTTATATTTAAAATAATGTCTTCGTTGAAAAATATAGATATTTTCTCAACAATTTCTTCTTTTGTAGTATCTTCGTTTTGGAACAAGTAAACTATATATTCAGTTAATGATCTAGCTAAAAATACCGACTCTTCTTTCTTTTGAGCCAAATTTAATTTGTATTTTTTTAAATATTCGGTTAATTGTTTATATAAATTAGAATAAATAAATTCACTTAAAATATCTTTAGCATTGCTGTTAATGACTTCACGATTAAAATCTTGATTTTTAAATAAATAAGCTAATGTTTCTTGAATAATTGAAGTATATTCAGTGTTTTTATACTCAATTGAATCATCAAAATAAAAAGATAATATTACATCATATATATTTTTATAATGGTAATAAAAAGTTTGTCTTTTAATTTTTAAACTCTTACAAATCATATTGATATCTATTTCATCAATACTTTTACTTTCTAATAGTTTTAAAAATTTTTCCTGTATAAGTTTTTCAGTCTTTTTCTTTACCATTTTTGCTCCTTATTTATTCAAAAACTATATGATTTCCCATCTTTTTTTATTACTCACTTCTTAAAGCAATAACAGGGTCTTTCTTTGCGGCTATTCTTGCAGGGAAGAATCCACTAATTAAAGTTAATAAAATCGAAATGCCAATAAGAATAAGACAATGGAAAATACTTAAATTAGCAATACTATTTAAATTATATTCTGGGAAAACACTATTTAAAATCATATTGATTGGGAAACAAATTAGATAAGAAAATCCACATCCAATTACCCCACTAACTAAACCAATAATACATGATTCAGCTTCAAATAATATACCTACGTCTTTCTTTCTGGCACCAATTGCTCTTAATACACCAATTTCCTTAGTTCTTTCTATAACTGAGTTATATGTAATAATACCAGTCATAACACAGCTTACGACTAAAGAAATAGAAGCAAAAACAATTAAAACAATTGAAATAACTTCAATCATTTCACCTAAACTGTCGGTTAAAGTTCCAACATAATCTGTATAGAAAATTTGTTCACTCTTATTAGCAGCGTGATTTTTATCGTTAGGATCAATTTCGTTATATGAATCTAAAGCATCTAATAAATCATCTTTACTTGTTAAATCGCGTGGAAAAACAATAACATTATCAATTTGACTATAACTGTTCATGTAGGCAATCAAACCAACAATATATTTAAAAAATTCTTCATCAGTTTCACTATTAAAAGCATCTGATAAATATAAAAGTAATGTTTTTTCTTTAATTCCGTCCTTCTTCAATTCATCTGGAACTAAATCTAAACCTTCTGTTAATGCATAACTTAAATAATTTTTAGCTGTAATTGTACCTTTTCCATATGGATTAAAGAATGTTAAATTACTATCAACAATTGCATTTACCTCATTAATTAAATTATTTGTTAAACTCTCTTCTTCAAGATTAGAAAATTTTTGGATTAAATCCATGTATAAATTATATTTAGTTTTACCTTCTCTATAAGCAACCAAACCCATATAATTATTAGCTAATTGACCATTTAAATTTTGATCAACAAAATCATATTGTAATGAAGGAAGATAACATAAACCGGTAGCCATTGTTTGCATAGTTGTATTCTTACTTGGTCTTAAAATACCTACGATTTCGCATTCAATTCCTTTATTTGAGTCATTATATAATGTTGAAGTTGAATTAGATTTAAAATAAGTCATACTAGTAGAACTATTACTAATCCCTTCTTCTGTAGGATTATATTTAACTTGAGTGTAATAATCATCAGAATTATAAATTTTATATTTTTTACCTAAAATATCATTCCAGCTAATTGGTTTAACTTTCTTTGAACTAGATGTATCACTAACATTTTCTTCTTTATCAACTGAATTATAAAAACCTAAATTTTTAAGGTTACTAAAATTCATTGCATTTGTATTTGATACAACTAAAACTAATTCATTATTATTTTTTGGATAATTTCCAGCAATAACATCATAAGATTGTAAAATATATTCTTCTTGACCATATAATTGATGGAAAACTTGTGTTGGTAAACCAGTAACACTTCCAATGGCTGAATTGATTGATCCAGTTGATTGACTAGAAGAAACTAAACCAATATATCCACCATTAGTTCCATCTAAACTGGCTGGATATTCTGTACTTAAATGATATTTATAATTAGATGGATAATTAACTAAGTAATCGTTGAGCAATTTATCCTCGTCTCTTAATTTATTTAAATAACGGAAATATTTTTCATTAAAATTGTTATAGGTAATCTCAACATTCTTCTCATTACTCATGCTAACATAAGGATAAATTTCTTCATCTTTAGGAAATCTTGTTGATTGATTATAAAAAGAAGGATCAAGAGAAGTATATCTTACATTATAAGCTGAAATTGTTATTGGGAGTGTAGAAGCAGTTTGAGATTCAACTCTTCCAACATACTCAGTAAAACCATTAGACATAGCTAAAACTAAAGCAACGCCAATAATACCAAAAGAAGCAGCAACTGAAGTTAAAATTGCTCTAGTTTTCTTTGTTTTTAAGTTCTTAAAAGATAAAGAAATAGCAGTAAAGAAAGACATGGAGGTCTTTTCTTTTTTCATTCTTTTCTTAATTTCTTTTTTCTCTTCTTTATTATTTTCATCAATTAAAAGGAGTTTACCTATTTTGTTTTCTTCAGCGTATTTTCTTTCTTCTTCTAATTGAGCTTCTTTTTCTCCATCTCTAGTATCAGAAATAACCTCTCCATCTTGGAAAGTAATAATTCTATCACTATATTGTTCAGCAAGTTTTTCATTATGAGTAACCATAATTACAAGTTTTTCCTTGCTAATCTCTTTTAAAATGTCCATTACTTGGATGCTTGTTTTACTATCAAGAGCACCTGTTGGTTCATCAGCTAAAATAATTTCAGGATCATTTACTAAAGATCTAGCGATAGCAACTCTTTGCATTTGACCACCACTTAATTGGTTAGGCTTTTTATTATATAAACCCTCTAATCCAACTTTATCTAACGCCTTTTTTGCTCTTTCGATTCTTTCTTTTTTATTTAAACCAGCTAAAGTTAAACTCAAAATAACATTATCGATAATAGATAAATGAGAAATTAAATTGTAGTTTTGAAAGACAAAACCAATACGCTTATTTCTATAATTATCCCAATCTTTATCAGTAAATAATTTTGTAGATTTATTGTTAATTAAAATATCACCACTTGTGTATCTATCTAACCCACCAATAATATTTAAGGTTGTAGTTTTACCACAACCAGAAGGTCCTAAAATAGAACAAAACTGATTTTTAGGGAAGAACAAATTAATATTATTTAATGCGCGAAATGGCTTTTTATCAATATAGTAGTCTTTACAAATATTTTTTAATTCAAGCATAAATAACTCCTCCCTTCAATCAAATTTACATAAAGTATAACAAATAACACATCTTTAACAATAAATTTTAGAATAGTAAAGAAAATAGAGTTTATTTATTTCTTTTTTCTTTGAAAAAAGACTGTATTAAATTCTTAGATTCTTCTAATAAAACGCCTCCATCTACCAAGCATGGAGAATTTTCTAATTTAAAAGCATGTATTCTGCTTAAAGCAGCACCAGTATTGCTCTCGTAAGCGCCAAAAACAACTCTTTTTATTCTGGATTGGATTATTGCACTACTACACATTAAACAAGGTTCTAATGTTACATACATCGTTAAATTATTTAATCGCCAATCACCTATTTTTTTACTAGCTTTTTTTATACACAAAATCTCAGCATGACCTGTGACATCATTCAACTTTTCTTTTTTATTATATGCTTTAGCAACTATTTTATTATTTTCATCAACTAAAATACATCCAACTGGAACTTCTCCAATTTTGTATGCTTTTAGAGCCTCTTTTAAGGCTATTTTCATAAAATAAGCATCATTTTTCATAAATTAAAACCATCGCACAATTATAATTTTTCTTAAGGCTGCTATGTTCCCATCCTGACCTGGTTCGAAAGTATAAATCGCGATGGCTCTATTATTATATCATTATTTATTACTTTTTCATAACAAAACTAATTTATTATTTTCTATTCCATATTATTTGTCGTAAATAAAAAAGAGGTGGGATTTCATATGTTTTTTGAAATTTTCACCTCTAAATTTAATTATTTAATTGGTTTAAGAACTTTGATTCCACCCATGTATTTTTGTAATACTTCAGGAACAAGAACACTTCCATCTTCTTGTTGATATTGTTCTAATATAGCAGGGAATACACGGCTTGTAGCAAGTCCGCTACCATTTAATGTATGCATAAAGTGCATTTTTCCATCTTTATCTTTATATCTCATCTTTCCTCTTCTAGCTTGATAGTCTCTAGCATTAGATACTGAGCTAACTTCTTTATAGATTCCTAAAGATGGAAGATAAACTTCGATATCATATGTTCTAGCCATTGAATGAGAACAATCTCCAGCAGCTAATTTTGAAATTCTAAAGTGTAATCCTAAACCTTCCATTAAAGTTCTTGCTTTATTTACTAATTCTTCAAAAGCGATATCAGATTCGTTATCTTTTGTATATTCAACCATTTCAACTTTGTTAAATTGATAGCCTCTGATCATACCTCTTTCTTCACTTCTATATGCTCCAGCTTCTTTTCTATAACATGGAGAATATGCAAAGAATTTCTTTGGTAATTGATCTTCGCTTAAAATTTCGTTTCTATAATAATTAACTAAAGCTGTTTCGGCTGTTGGAAGTAAGAATTTGAATGGTTCCATGTCTTTTAATACAAAGACATCTTCTTCAAATTTAGGAAATTGACCAGCTGTAAATCCGGACTCGTAATTTAATAAATGAGGAACTAACATCATTTCAAATCCATCATTAATGTGAGTTTCAATAAAATAGTTTAATAAAGCCCATTCAAGTCTAGCTCCTAAGTTTGTATAGAACCACTCACCATGACCACCAACTTTTGCACCTCTTTCGTAATCTATTAAACCAATGCTTTCAGCTAAATCCACGTGGGATTTAATAGGGAATTTGAAATCTGGCTTTTCCAAATTGTAATAAATTGGTACGTTGTTTTCTTTTCCACCAGGAAGTAAATCAGGATCTGGAAGATTTGGTAAAGCATTAACAATTGAGTTAATTTGATCAGTTAAAGTTTTTAATTTTTCTTCAGCAATTTTGTTTTCATTTGCTAATTCTTTAACTGAAGCAAAAATACTAGCAACATCTCCACCTTCTTTTTTTACCATTGGGACTGATTTTGAAAGTTTATTTTGTTTAGCTTGATTTTCTTCTACTTTTCTTTGAAGATTTCTTTTTTCATTAACTAAAGAACATAAACCATCAATGTCAGCTTCATATAATTTCTTTTTTAGAGCTTCTTTAACGTACTCTTTATTTTCTAAAATATAATTAATATCAATCATTTTTCTTCACCTCTTCTATTGCATCATATATTTTAATTAATTCTCTTCCATATGTTAATATGGAAAATTGATTTGCGTATTGTTTTGCCTCTTCTTTTAACGAAGGTAAATTATTATTTAGATAATCTTTTATACCTTGAATCAAACTTGTTATATCTTGATAAACGTATCCATTTACTTTATCGATAACAATATCTTCAAAAACACTTCCATTTAGAGCAAATATTTGAGTATTACTAACCATCGATTCCATAATTTCGATTGTGTTTGAATAATAAGAATTAACACTAATAAACATGTCTGAATTATACAAAAGAGAATTATATACATCTTCTTCAAAAATTGGTAAATAATATATGTTTTTCCAATTCTTTTTAAGTTTTTTGAATGTCTTTTTATATAATTTCTTATTATAAACTTTAGCAAGAACGATAAACTTAATGTTAGGGAAATTTCTAGAAATAGCCATCAATCTTTCAATAGCGTTTGTATCATCTTCCCTTATTAAAGAAGTACATAATAACGAATCTTTATTAAATCCCATCAATCTATAAAATATATCTTTAATAGAACTATTTTCTAAGTTAAATTTTGAAAATTTAACTCCAGGATTTAATACAAAAATTCGATTTTTTACTCCTTCTTTAATTAAAAATTCTTTAGCTTTATTGCTTGGACAAATAACATAATCGTACATGTTCACAATATCTAAAGCAGGTTTAGAAATTTGATATACACCTTCCTTAATCTTATAAAACAAGGCACTAGCAATTTCTCCTTCATTAAACAAAACAGAAATAACATTGCTAACGTCCTTTTTCTTTTCAATTAATTCTAATAAAGTTTGATCGTTAATCGTAAAATATTGAGCAATATTATAAAAACTAGTGCTGTTTTGGATAGTGTAGACCATATTTTGCATCTCTAATAAACCTTTATAGTTTTTTCTAAGTCTAGATGATTCAAAATTATCGTCTTTTGTATTGTAATCTGTATAAATATAAACCTTCATTTTATTCAGCTTTTTCTGTTGTTTCTTCTTCAGTTTCTTCTTTTTCTACTTTTTCTAAGCAAGTTAATGATGTGACAATATCTTTTTCTCTTAAATCGATCATTTTAACGCCGATTGAGTTACGTCCACATTCTCTAACTTGTTCAAGATTACTTCTAACTACTGTTCCATTTAATGTAATAACTAAATAATCTTCATCACCTTTAACAACTTTCATTGCAACAAGATTACCTGTTTTTTCGTTTATTTTAATAGTTTTTACACCACTACTTCCTCTATGAGTAATTCTGTAATCTTCAATTGAGGATAATTTCCCTAATCCTTTTTCGCTTAAAACAAGAACCTTATCTCCGTGAGTACTAATATCAACACCAATTACTTCACTTCCTTTAAGATTAATACTTCTAACACCGCTTGCACTTCTTCCCATAGCTCTAATTTCATCTTCTTTAAACATACATAATTGTCCAGCTTTAGAAGCTACAAGAATATAACTTGTACCATCAGTAATTTCTACATCAAATAAAGCGTCATCTTCTTTAAAATTAAGAGCACGTTTTCCGTTACAATTAATTCTAATAAATTCTTCAAGTGCAGTACGTTTACAAATACCTTGTTTTGTGATGAATAAAAGATATTTTCCTTTATAATCATCAACTGGAAGGACAGAAACAATATTTTCACCTTTTTCTAATTTTAATAAATTAGCTACAGGAATACCTTTTGCTTGTCTATTTCCTTCGATAATTTCGTAACCTCTTCTTCTATAAATTTTTCCACTATTAGAGAAGAACAAAATATCTGTGTGTGTTGAAGCGTTTACTAATTTAGTAACAACGTCTCCAGCGTAAATTGTCATACCTTTTACACCGATTCCACCTCTATTTTGAGTTTTAAATTCTTTACTAGAAATACGTTTAATATATCCGTTACTTGTTAAAGTAATAACAATATTATCTCTAGGAATTAAATCTTCATCATCTACATTGGCAATAATTGATGAAATTTCGCTTCTTCTAGGATTATTGAATTTATTTTTGATTACACTTAATTCTTCAATAACTAAATCACAAATATGAGATTCGTCTTCAAGAAGATAATTGTATCCTTTAACATTTTCTTCTAATTGATGTTTTTCATCTGTAATCTTAGTATTTTCTAATCCAGTAAGTCTTCCTAAAGTCATAGCAACAACAGCTTTAGCTTGTTCTTCATTAAAGTTAAATCTTTCCATTAATTTATCTTTAAATTCGTCGGTAGATTTGCTATTTTTAGCCATTTCAGTTACTTCATTAACGTTATCAGAAACAATTAATAAAGCATTTAATATGTTAATTCTTGCTTCATCTTTAGCTTTTAAAAATACTGTTCTTCTTTTTACAACTTCAACTTGGAAATCTAAGTAATTACCAATTAATTCTTTCAAAGTTAAGATCTTTGGCGCTCCATCAACAATGCAAAGATTGATAATACCAAAACTAATTTCTAATTGAGTTTCTTTATATAATTTATTTAACACGACGCTTGGTTCAACGTCTCTTCTTAATTCGATAACAATATGAACGTTTCCTTTAGAGAAATCTTTAATAGATGTAATTCCATCGATTTTCTTTTCTCTAGCATATTCACCAATTTTAGCAACTAAATCGCCTTTTCTAACTTGATAAGGAATTTCGGTAATAACAATACGAGATTTACCATTTGGTTCATCTTCAATGTGAGCTTTTGCTCTAACTTTAAAGGTTCCTCTACCAGTTTCGTAAGCTTGTTTAATGCCGCTTAAACCATAAATAATACCACCTGTTGGGAAATCAGGACCTTTAATATGTGTCATTAATTCTTCAACAGAAATATCTTTATTTTTGCTATATGCAATAATTGCATCAATTACTTCACCTAAATTGTGGCTTGGCATTTTTGTAGCCATACCAACAGCAATACCATCACTACCATTAACTAAAAGATTTGGGAATCTACATGGTAAAACACTTGGTTCTTGTAAACTACCATCATAATTATCTACAAAATCAACTGTATTACATTCAATATCTCTAACTAATTCTTTAGCTAATTTATTTAATCTTGATTCAGTGTATCTGTATGCAGCTGCATCATCACCATCTAAGTTACCAAAGTTACCATGACCATCAACAAGAGGGTATCTTAAAGAGAAATTTTGAGCCATTCTAACAAGTGTCTCATAAATTGCACTATCACCATGTGGGTGATAATTACCCATAACGTCACCAACAACTTTAGCACACTTTACATGTGGTTTTTCAGGCATATAACCTTTTTCATACATTGAATAAATAACTCTTCTATGAACAGGTTTAAATCCATCTCTTACATCAGGAATTGCACGTGAAACAATAACCGACATTGCATAGTCAAGAAACGATTGTTTAACTTCTTCGGTAATTTCGGCATCAGATATTTTTGGTTCTATTCCAGCCTCATAACTTGCATTTTCTTGTTTAATTGAATCTTCTTCAGAAATTTCAGATTCAATTAAATCTTTCTTTTCTTCGTTTTCCATTTAACTACCTCCATTAAATATCTAAATTCTTAACAAATTTGGCATTTGCTTTAATAAATTCACTTCTTGGTTCAACTTCTTCACCCATTAAATCGTTGAATAACATGTCGGCAGTAGTTGCATCATCAATAGTGACACGTAACATACTTCTATTATTTGGATCCATTGTTGTTTCTTCAAGTTGTTCAGGATCCATTTCACCAAGACCTTTAAAACGTGAATAAGGATATCCAGGTTTAAGTTCTAATGTTTTCTTTAATATTTCAAGTTGAGCATCAGAATATGCATAATACTTCTTACCTTTATATACAACTTGATAAAGTGGAGGTTGAGCAATATAAACATATCCGTGTTCAATTAATGGTCTCATAAATCTATTAAAGAATGTTAAAAGTAAAATTCTAATATGTGAACCATCGACATCAGCATCGGTCATAATAACAATCTTATGATATCTAGCTTTAGTAATATCAAAATCATCGTTAATTCCTGTACCAATTGCACTAATAATGTTTCCAATTTCAGCATTTTCAAATATTCTATGAGATTGAGCTTTTTGAACATTAAGTATCTTACCTCTTAAAGGTAAAATAGCTTGTGTTTTAGCATCTCTTCCTAATTTAGCACTTCCACCTGCAGAATTACCCTCAACAATAAATAATTCACATTCTTCAGGATTATTTGAAACACAATCAGATAATTTTCCAGGAAGAGTTGTAATTTCAAGACCAGATTTTCTTCTTGTATTTTCTCTTGCTGCAGCAGCGGCTAATCTTGAGTTGTAGGCTAATTTAATTTTGTTCATCATTTTGATGGCTTCTTCTCTATTTTCAAGAAGGAACTTTTCAAATCTTTCACCTACAATATTATTAACAATCTTTTTAACTTCAGGATTTCCTAACTTACCCTTAGTTTGTCCTTCATATTCAGGATTTGGGTGTTTAACAGAAATAATAGCTGTTAAACCTTCTAAAATATCACTAATTGTAATCTTTTCTTTATCATTATCTTTTAAAATTTTAGCTTGTCTACAATAGTTATTTACAACTCTTGTTACTGCAAGGTTAAATCCATCAAGATGCATACCACCATTGTTGGTGGTAACGTTATTACAATATGTTTGAATAATGCTGTTGTAACCGTTTTTATATTGCATAGCTACTTCAACATATATTTTTTCGATCTTATCTTCTGTTTTGAATGTTTGTTCACCATTACAATAGAAGATTGTTTCACTTAATCTATCTGTTTTGTTAATAAATTCAATAAATGATTTGATTCCACCTTCAAATTGGAAAGTAGTTTCAAACATAGGTGTTTCTCTTTTATCTTGGAAAACAATCTTAATTCCACCATTTAAGAAAGCCATTTGTCTTAAACGTTTTTCGATTGTATCTTTATCAAATACAGTTGTTTCTTTAAATATTGTTGGATCAGGTTTAAAAGTAACTGTTGTTCCTGAATCCTCACAATCTCCAATTCTTTCTAATTTGCCTATTGGTTTACCGCCGTTTTCAAAACGAATAAAGTATTCTCCACCACCTCTTTTAACTTTGACTTCAAGCCAAGATGATAAAGCGTTAACAACACTAGCACCAACACCATGTAAACCACCACTAACTTTATATCCGCCTCCATCGCCAAATTTTCCTCCGGCATGAAGAATTGTATAACAAGTTTCAACACCACTGATTCCGGTTTTTGGATGAATATCTACAGGAATTCCTCTACCGTTATCAGAAACAGTAATTGTATTATCTTCATTAATTGTGACAACAATTTTATCACAATGACCTGCTAAAGCTTCATCGATTGCGTTATCAACAATTTCCCAAACAAGATGATGTAAACCAGTTGATGAAGTCGAACCAATATACATCCCTGGTCTAACTCTAACAGCCTCTAAGCCTTCTAAAACTTTTAGGTTCTCACTAGAATAATCACCATCAACTTTTTCAAAATCTCTTTCATCGGTGACATCAATAATTTCGTCACCAATATTCTTGTCGATTTCGTTTTCTTCAACAGTTTCTTCTGTTTCTTTTCCATCGGTAATTACAATTTCTTTTTCTTCTACCATCTTGTCTTCCTCCTATTTAGTCAAATAACAATAATGACAATTTTGTAAGTTATATTTTTTTGTAGATGTAATAAACACTTGTTCGACTTTAGATAAATAATTTAACAGTAAATCCTCGTTATTTTTATCCAATTCGCTTAAAATATCATCAAGAATTAATATAGGTTTATTATCTTCTTTAGATAGAGAATAAATAGCTAATTTTAATATTAAACAAGCTATTCTATTTTCACCTTGAGAACCAAATTTCCCTATCTCTTTCCCATTTATTTTTAATATAAAGTCATCTTTTTGTATTCCGTTTGTTGAATACCCAACTTTTAAATCGTTATCTAAGTTGTCTTCGTATATTTTTATAAATTTTCGAATATAATCACTACTCGAATTAAACGTTAAATACTCAATATTTACATCTATATCTTTTAAAAATATTTCTTTATAAGTAAGTCTCACACTTTCTTCGATTTTCTTTATAAACTCATTACGAATTTTATAAATTTCATATGAAACATTAGCTAATTTAAAAGTAATTACATTTAATAAATTAAAATCTAACGATTCGCTTTTTAATAAACTATTTCTTTCTTTATTAAGATATTCGTAATCACTCATCAATTTTAAATAACGAGGTTCGTTTTTTAAAATAGTAGTATTTAAGAAGTCTCTTCTTCTTTTTGGAGCATCTTTCAATAAATCAACATCACCAGGAATAAAAGAAAGAATATTTATTACATTAGATAACTCACTAACTTTCTTTATACTTTTATCGTTAATGGTTATTTTTTTAACATTCTTGTCTAGAACGATGTCAATATTGTAATTTCTATTTTGTTTAATAAAAAAGCCTTTTAAATAAAAACTAGAGGCATTTTTATTAATCAACAAACCGTCATTATTCGTTCTAAAACTTCTGGTTAAAGAAAAGTAATAAATAGCTTCAACAAGATTAGTTTTTCCAATAGCATTATCTCCATAAATAAAGTTAATACCTTTTTCAAAATTAAACTCGTTTAGTTCATAGTTTCTAAAATTTACCAACTTAATACTTTTAATTATCATTTTGTTATTTCAAAAAACAAAGATCCATTAATTGAAATTAAAAAACCCGGATAAAGTTTCTTTCCTCTTTGATTACAAATCTCTCCATTAACAAAACATTTATTTTCGTTAACAAAAATTTTAGCTAAAGAACCATTATCGATTAAACCAACAAATTTAATCAATTGTCCTAAAGTTATGTACTCTGTAGTAATCTTAACTTTTTCCGGTGTATTTTCTTTCATATGAACCCTTTAATATTATATATTAAAGGGCCAAATTTTTAAAGAATTTTTATAAAATATTATTTTATAAATGATTTTTGATTTTTGTTTAAATTTTAGCCTTTAAATTAGGTTTAAATTTATTTTGATTAATGAGTTTTTACAGGTGTTAATAATTGAATAACTGTTGGATCATTTTTACCAACAATTACAAATGGTTTCATCTCGCCTTGGAAACAAAGGAGAACTTCTGAAGTTTTTAAAGCTTTGATTGCACTTAAAACTGGTTCACATTTAAAACTGATTTCTAATCTTTCACCTGTGTATTTAAATAAATTTAATAAAACTGAACTATTACCATTTTGATCAGAGTTACATCTAAACACAACATTGCTTTGAGACATGTAACATCTAATTGTGGTACCTTTTTCACCACTACTTGCTGAGAAAACGTTTGCTGTTTCGATTGTTTTAATTAAATCGTTAGCATCAGCTTCTAATGTATAAACAAAATTCTTAGGAATAATATTTTTAACATTTGGATATGTACCTGGTAATAAAACTGAAGAAATGACAGTATCTTTTAATTCAGCTAAGATTCTCTTGTCATTTACATAAAGATTAATTGTTTCTTCATCTGTAATAGATTTAGCGATTTCTTGAATTGTTCTAACAGGAACTGTTGTATTAAATACTTCACTTATTTCAGCTTCAATTTCTTTTTTAGCAAGTCTAGAACTATCTGTAGCTACAAAATTAACTGTAGAGCCGTTTCCTTCGATATTTACACCAGTTAATACAGGTTTTAAATTTTTAACACTTGCTGCAAAACAAACTTGTCCAACAACATTAACTACTTCGTTAGCAGGTAAAGTAATTTTTACTCCTTTAAAAGAAAAATCTAAATCAGCATATTCGTTAGCATCAATACAATGTAAATTAAAACTTGCTTGGTTATCAACTTCAATTCTAGCTTCATAATCGTCTAAAACATCAAAAGTAACTTCTTCCCCATCGAGTCTTTTAATGATATTACTTAAAATATCACTGTTAGCTAAAATTGCTCCTGGATTTATATCTCTAATAATTTCTTTGTTATCTTTGAAGAATGGAATTGTTGTTGTAATAGAAATATCACCGTTAGATCCTATTAAAATTAAATTTTGAGTAGTTAATTCTAGTTTAACATTAACAAAAATTGGATTTGTATGTTTGATAGGAATAATTTTACCAACTTGTAATAATGCTTTAAGAAATTCGTTTTTATTAATTTTAAATTTCATATATTTATTTCTCCTTTATTTATATTTTTAATAATAATAAATGATGTGGATATTGTGGAAATTGTTGATTATTTTTAAAAACCATATCATTTCCCGCTTATTTTGGACTTTAATGTGTCAATTACCTTCTTTGTTTCTGGGTCACTTTTCAACATTTCATCCACTTTAGAAATGCTATGCATAATTGTTGTATGATCTCTATTAGAGAAAGTCTCACCAATTTTATTTAAAGAAACATCTAACATATTTCTGATTAAGTAAATAGCTATTTGTCTAGCAATAACTATTTGTCCAGTTCTTAATTTTCCAGTAATTTGAGGAACACTTAGATTGTAATAGAGTGCGACAGCGTTAAGAATTTTTTGTTCACTTATTGTATTTTGAACATCTTTTACACTAATTAAATCTCCAAGAGCTTCATAAGCTAAATCTAAATCAATTCTTGCAGAATGGCGTATGTTTTTGATAAAAATTATACGATTTAATGCACCGTTTAACTCTCTAACTGAACTAGTGAATTTTTGAGCCATAAACGAAATAACATCGTTATCAAAATCATCAACACTTAGATTTGCACCGATAATTTTCTTTTTTAATATGTTTTCACACATTTCTTGAGTAGGTTTGTTAATTTGAACGGTTAATCCATCCATAAAACGAGAAACAAGTCTTGCATCAACTCCACTTAATTCGCTAGGAGTTTTATCGCTTGTAAGAATAATTTGTTTCTTGTTTTGAATAAAATACTGAAAAATGTTAAAGAAAAATTCTAATGTTTTATCTTTTCCTCTTAACATTTGGATATCATCGACTAAAAAGATATCGTGATCTTTAATAAATTTAGATAATTCTTCGTTTTTATCTTGTCCTCTGACAAATTCAACGTATTGATAGAAGAAATCTTGAGCAGTAACGTAAAGAATTTTTAAAGATGGGTTTCTTTCTTTTAAAAAGTTGCTAATAGCGTTTAAAAGGTGTGTTTTGCCAAGACCACTACTACCATAAATGAATAATGGGTTGTAACATTTACCTGGAGCTGAAGCTACAAATAAACTAGCTTGTGTAGCTTCCTTATTGCTAGGACCTGTTACAAAATTATCGAAAGTAAAAGATGGATCAACAGAGCAACCTTTAAAGAAAACCCTATTATTTCTCGACTCAATTTCAGAAATTGAACTATCTTTAAGTTCTTCGTGATTAACAAAAATTACTTTAAAGTTGGTACCAGTAATATTGTTTACTACATTATTAATTAAGTCTGAATATTGTTGAGATAATATTGTTGCGGCTAAACTTGAGTTACAAGAAACTAAAATTTTATCCGCTTCAACAGAATGAATATAAGATTCGTTTAAAAAAGAATCACATATTGTTTTATCAATCTCTTTTGATAATTCATATAAAACTTTTTGCCATAGGACGGACATATCATTTAATGTATTTATCTTCATAATAATATTTCCTCCCTAATTTAAGTACGAATATTTTATATTAGAATTGTGGATATAAAAAGGTAATTTTTTGGTCAAAATTAGTTTTCCACAAGAGTAATTATAAGAAATATGCGCTATTATCGGTATTTTATGGATTTCCACAAAATGAAAATGTGGAAAACTATGTGGAAAAGTCCCATATCTGTGGAAATGTGTGTATTTGTTGATAACATTCCACAAAAAATAATTTTATCCACATCTAAAAACTATCGATTGTATCGAAAAAATAGTTAGTTATCTACCACTTTAAATTTATTTTTCTACATGATGTTGATAACTAAAAATTGATCATAAAATTTAAGATTTAAAGATATACTATTAATTAATTAAAAATTGACTTATATGTATAAATACATATATAATTTAAAAGCACATATTGGAGGAATATATTTATGGCTAGTAAAAAAACATATCAACCAAGTAAGGTTCACAAGATTAGAACACATGGTTTCAGAGAAAGAATGTCTACTGCTAAAGGTAGAAAAGTTTTAGCTTTAAGAAGAGCTAAAGGTAGAAAATCATTAACTGTTAGTGATAGATGAAAAAAGAATTCGTTATAAAAAAATATCAAGAATATCAAGAAATTATTAAAAAAAGAAAGTTTAAAAAATCTTCAAGTTTTACAATTTATTATCAATTGAGTGAAAATCCATTTCCTAGAGTTGGATTATTAGTCGGAAAAAAGAATGGCATTGCTGTTATTAGAAATAAAATCAAAAGACAAGTTAGAGTATTTGTAGATAAATATATTGATGACGATTTAAATTTAAATTTGATTATAGCGATGACTAAAAATTATGATGTTTCGAAGTTTAATGAAAACGAAGAAGAATTTAAAAAACTAATTAACTCTATTAAAGGAGATATAAATGAATAAAAAATCAAAAATTACACTTGGAATAGCTGCTTTAGTTATATTTGGTGGCTTACTTTCATCATGTAATTCTTTTTGTTCAAATGTTGATATCTCCCATTTTTTATATGCATATGATCCATTAAATAACGTTTACTTCAACAATACTGAAGATGCATATGATTACATGGAATATACTTTTAAAGAACAAAAAGATTATTACGAAGGATATTACTATACAAAAGATAGAATTTATTTTATTGGAGAAGACGGAAACGAATATCAAGTTGCTTCAAATGAAGATAAAGTATTTAAAAACTATGGAAATTTAACATATATTAAACCAGGAAGTTATTTTTTAAAGAAAGCAAGTTCTACAACTGATATTACAGGAAATAACAATAATCTTTCATACGTATTTGGTTTAAATAGCTTTACAAAAACTGTTAACACTACTGCTTCTAGTAGTGGAATAATTTTACCATCATACACATTCTTTGAAAGAGCTGATCAAATTATCTTAGACACCATGTTAGATAATGTATCAATGTATCAAGAGTTTGGCTTTGATGATCATCTTGATTTAAATGCTGTTAAAGGAATTAATAAAGATAATGTTACCTATGAAGATTTATATGGTTACACAGCTAAAGAATATTTAGACTTTACAAAAACTGGTGAAAACGTAGATGTTTTACTTGGAAAAACTTCTACAAACGAAGGAAGAAAATCTATTGATGGAAACGATGTCTTAATTAAAGTTGGTGGAAGAAACTATTCTTTAACAACAAATCTTGGTTATTTAAAATTTTATAACGAAGAAACACCTAAAGATTATTATAAAAACTTAACTATTATTAGCGATAAACTCGCTGCAGAAATTGGTATAGATCAAGTAGTTACAGAAAACTATCTTGCTATATATAAACAAAATTTGGATACCAAAGTTGCTTCAATCAAAACGTGTATCACAACTGAACAAGGTTTCTATGGATATATTAAAGGTAACGACGCTTTAAACGAAACAGTCTCTATTGAAGCTAAGGCTTCTAATTTCTGGGCTGATTGGGGAAACGCTTTCTCTAAACATGGTTTCTTAGAAGGCTTATTAGTTTACCCAATTTCTTATTTAGTTGATACTTTTGCACATTCATTTGGTATGAATGGTTGGGGACAAATTTTCGCAGTTCTTCTTGTTACAGTTATTGTTAGACTTATATTTATGGCTGTTACATTACCATCAACAATTTCTCAACAAAAACAACAAGCATTACAACCTGAACTTGCTAAATTACAACAAAAATATCCAAATAGTAATACTAATGATTACGAAAAACAAAGACTTGCTCAAGCTCAAATGGCACTTTACAAAAAACATAAAGTCCATCCATTCTTAAGCTTACTTGTAATGATCATTCAATTCCCATTATTTATTAGTGTTTGGAACGCTCTTGCAGGATGCGCTGCTTTAAGTAGCGATGCTGTTTTAGGATTAAGACTTTCAGATACAATATGGAATGTTTTATCTTCATTTAGTGGATGGCCAGGAAATCCTGGGTGGTGGACTGCATTAGTTTTAATTCTTTTAATGAGTGGTGGTCAAATTTTATCAATGTTAATTCCACAATGGCTCAATAAAAAACGTATGAAAGCCGTTGAAAAAACTCATGCTAATCCAACTGCTGATTCTCAAGCAAAAACAATGAAGTACGTTCAATGGTTTATGATCGCCTTCACTATTATCCTTGGATTCACACTTCCAAGTGCTATGGGTGTTTATTGGTTAGCAGGTTCTATCTTTAATATTGCTCAATCCGTAATCATGCATTTTATATTTAATAAAAAGAAGAAGGAGAGAAAATAGTTTATGAGAGAATATACCGCTAAAACTGTTGATATTTGTCTTGATAAAGCTAGTAGCGAACTTAATGTAGAAAAAGACAAATTAACATATGAAATTATCGAAGAAAAGAAAGGTTTCTTAGGAATTAATAAAAAAGTAACTATTAGAGTCTTTGAATTTATTGATGTTGTTTGTTATGCTGAAGACTATTTAAAAAATGTTTGTAAGACATTAGGTCTTGAAATTTCATTAAAATCTTTTACTAAAGATGAAATCATTAAGATCTTAATCGAAACAAACGAAAACAATCTTTTAATTGGTTACAAAGGTGCAACACTTCAATCTTTAAATGAATTAGTTAAACTTGCTGTTAGTAATAAATTTAAGAAAAAATATAGAATTTTATTAGATATTCATGATTACAAGAACAAGAAATATAATATTGTAATTAAAGTTGCTAAAAATGCTGCTAGAGAAGTTTTAAAAACACATATGGATATTAAATTGAATCCTATGACACCAGATGAAAGAAAGAAAGTTCATAATGCTTTATCAAGCATGAAAAACGTTAAAACAGAATCAATTGGTGATGGAAAAGATAGAGCAATCGTTATTAAATATGTAAAAGAAGATGCTCAAGCTGAAAAACCAGGCCAAAAAGAAGAATAAAAATGTTTGAAACAATTGTCGCATTAGCTACTCCACCATTAAAAAGTGCTTTAGCAATTGTCCGTTTAAGCGGAGACAATTGTTTTTTTGTAGTGAATAATTTCTTTTCTAAAGATTTAAATAAATATACAAAAAACACTATTATTCATGGCCAAATTTTAGATGGTGATGAATTAGTCGATGACGTTGTTTTACTCCTTTATAAAGACCCAAATTCATTTACAGGAGAAAATAGCGTCGAGATTATTAGTCATGGTTCACCATTAATATTTAATAAAATTATTGAATTAGCAATTAAACACGGAGCAAAAATGGCTGAAAGAGGAGAATACACTTCTAGAGCTTTTTTGCATAATAAATTAGATTTAATTCAAGCTGAATCTATTAATGATTTAATTAATGCTGAAAGTGAAGAAAGCAAAAAATTATCTTTAATGAGCTTGACTGGAAAAACATCTTCTTTAATTGCTCCATTAAAAAAAGATTTCGTAGATTTATTAAGCAACATTGAGGTCAATATAGATTATCCAGAATATAAAGATATTGAAGAAATTAATAATGAAAAAATAGATAAAATAGTTAAGAAAAACATAGTTTATATTGATAAATTGTTAGCCGATGGAAAGAAGGCAAAAATAATTAAGGATGGCATTAATATCGCTATAGTTGGAAAACCAAATGTAGGTAAGTCTTCAATTTTAAATGCTTTAATTGGTGAGGATAAAGCCATTGTTACTAATATTAAAGGAACAACAAGAGATGTTGTTGAAGGTAAATTTATTTATAAAGGAATTGTTGTTAATCTTTTTGATACTGCTGGTATAAGAGAAAGTGATGATGTTATAGAAAGTATTGGAATTAATAAGTCTATTAAAAAGATTGATGAAGCTGATTTAGTTTTAATGGTTTATGATTCTTCAAATATTAATGAAGAGGATAAAGAAATTGAAGAGTTATTACATAATAAAAATGTTATTTATGTATATAACAAAGAAGATTTAGTTGATGAAAAAGATAGTGAAAAACTATATGTTTCAACTATAAATAATGACATTGAAATATTAAAAAACACTATTATTTCCCGTTTAAATTTAGATAATTCAAATTATTCTAATCCTTCTATCAATAATGCAAGAGAAATAGGAATTTTAGAAAATATAGTTCAAAAACTTAAAGATATTCAAAATCATGTTGATTTACCAATTGATTTGTTAGCATCAGAATTAAAAGAGGTACTTAATCTTGTTCTTTCAATTACTGGAGAAGATTATGATTTTGATATGATAAGCGAGATCTTTTCAAGATTTTGTGTTGGTAAATAAAATGATTTTTGATACACATATTCATCTTAATGATGAAAAATATAACGATCTAAATTTAGTAATAAACGAAGCAAAAGAATTAGGAGTAAATGCCTTTTTATGTATAGGATACGATTTAAAAAGTAGCAAAAAAGCTATTGAAATCGCAACCCTTTTTGATAATGTTTTTGCTAGTGTTGGAATTATTCCTACAGAGAATAAACAATATAATGACGAATCAATAAATGAATTAAGAAATTTAGCCAAATCAAGTTCAAAAGTTAAAGCAATTGGAGAAATTGGTTTAGATTATTATTGGGAAAAAGAAGATAATATTAAAGAAAAACAAAAGAAAATGTTTATTGAACAAATTAATTTAGCTAATGAATTGGATCTTCCGGTTTCGATACATGCTAGAGATTCTTTAAATGATACATTAAATATTTTAAAAGAACATAAAGTTAATAAGGCTGGCATTATGCATTGTTATTCTGGTTCTTTAGAATTGGCAAAAGAATTTATTAAATTAGGTTATTATATTGCTTTTGGCGGAGTTCTAACCTTCAAAAATTCAAGAGTAACTAAAGAAGTAATATTAAATATTCCTTTAGAGAGAATTGTTTTTGAAACAGATGCTCCTTATTTAAGTCCTTCACCATTTAGAGGACAAATAAATTTACCAAAATACATAGTAAATACCGTGAATTTTGCCAGTGATTTGTTAAATATTGATGAAAAAGAACTTGAGAAAATTGTTTTTAATAATTCTTTAAATATTTTACACGTGGAAAATTATGAAGGTAAACTTAGATAATTCAATTATTGTTGTAGAGGGTACTTCAGATAAAAATTATTTATCTTCTTTTGTTGACTCTTCTTTTTATATTGTAAATGGATCAGCTATCTCTAGTAAAGATATAGAATTTTTAAAATTAGCATCAAAAAATAAAAATATTATTATATTAACAGATCCTGATTTTCCTGGACTTCAAATTAGAAATAAAATAAATTCAGAAATTGAAGGATGTTATAATGCTTTTGTAAAAAAAGAATTATCTATAAAACACAATAAAGTTGGGGTTGCTGAATGTGATAAACAAGAAGTAATAAGAGCTCTAGAAAATATTAAAGTTTTTAAAAAAAGCAAGGAAAACACTATATTTTTAAAAGATTTGTTTGATTTAGGACTATCTGGAAAAGAATATAGCAAAATATTAAGAGATAAAATTTCAGATTATTTAAATATTGGATATTGCAACACTAAACAACTGTTATTTAGAATAAATTGTTTAGGTATAACTAAAGATCAATTAAAGGAGGTAATTAAACATGTTGGATACTAAAGAAATTATAGAATTCTTTAATCTTGAACAATCACATGCAAAAAAAGAATTAGGTCAAAACTTTTTAATTAACAAAAAAGTATGTGAAAACATAGTTTCATTACTTACTATTAATGATAATGAAAAAGTATTAGAGATTGGTCCAGGCTTAGGCGCTTTAACAGATATATTGGTTAAAAAAGAAATTGATTTAACTTGTGTCGAATATGATGCAAAGTTTGTTAATTATTTAAATTTAGGATATGGAAATTATCCTAATATTAAAATAGTCAAAAACAACATTATTAAAGAAAAAGAAGTGGGATTTGATAGGGTTATTGGTAATTTGCCTTATTATATGACTACCGATATTATTTCATATATAACTATAAAAGATACTAATTTAAAACAATGTGTTTTCATGGTTCAAAAAGAATGTTTCTTTAGAATCACTAGTTTAAGTGGAAAAGATTTTAATGGTATTAATGTGTATTTACACTATATGTTTGATATTCATAATTGTTTTGAAGTTAAGAAAAACAATTTCTTTCCTGTTCCTAGTGTAGATTCGCTAGTATTTGAATTAAATAAAAAAGAATCATCTTCTTTAGAATATGGTTTGAAATTATTTAAAGTAGCAAATTGTTTATTTATTAATAGAAGAAAAACTATTTTAAATAATTTAAATATGATAGTAAAAAATAAAGAAAACACTGCTAAAATAATTGGTGATTGTAACTTAAAAGAAAATTTAAGAGCTGAGCAATTAACATTAGAAGATTTTAAAAACGTTACTAATGTTCTAATTAGAGATGGTTATATAAAGTGAGGTATTTAAAATGGTAGAAAAAGCATATGCAAAAATTAATCTTTCCTTAGATGTTTTGTCTAATCGTGATGATGGATATCATAATTTAGAAACTATCATGTTACCTCTTGAACTACATGATACATTAGATATTTCGGTCTTAAAAAATTCTACAGATGACTTTGTTACTTGTGATGATTTTAATCTTCAAATTGGAAAGTATAATTTGTGTCATAAATTAATCGAATGTGCTAGGAAAAAGTGGGGATTTACTGAGCATTTTAGAATTCATATTCATAAAAATATTTTCCTTCAAGCAGGTTTAGGTGGGGGTAGTGCTGATGCAGCTGCTACTTTAAGAGGTATTTTAAAATTATTAAAGATAAATGCTACAAGAGAAGAATTAATTGAATTGGCTTCTTCTATTGGATCAGATGTTCCTTGGGCAATTGAAAATAAGCCTTGTGTTGTAAAATACAAAGGTGAAATTTTAGAACCTTTTGATTTTAATAAAAAAGGATATGTTATATTGGTTAAACCAGAGAGTGGATTATCTACTCAAGAAATATTTACTAAATTAAATGAACAGGGATATACACCTAATTTAGGAATAAATGAGATAAAAGAAGCATTAGAAAACGATGATATCGAATACTTAAAAAATAATGTATTTAATTTATTAGAAACACCTGCCATTTCCACTCTTCCTGAAATTCAAGATATTAAAAACATGCTTAAAGAAGATGGGTTTGATGTTGTGTTAATGAGTGGAGCAGGTAGTACAGTTTTCGCATTAACAAGAGACTTTATATTAGCTAAAAAATCTTTAAATAAATATGAAAAAAAAGGATATCAAGTTGAATTAACTAAATTTCATTAACAAAGATTAGTCTTAAAATTAAGAGTTAACAAAAAGTTAACTCTTTTTAAATGAAAAAACCTAAAGAAGGTTTCTTCTCTAGGTCAAGGTTACTATTTAGTTATTAACTATTTAGCTTTTCTTTTTAATAAGATTTCAGCTTGAGCAGCAGCTAATCTAGCGATTGGGACTCTGAATGGTGAACATGAAACATAATCAAGTCCAACTTCATTGAAGAATTGAATTGATTCTGGATCGCCGCCGTGTTCACCACAAACTCCACAAAGGAGTTCTGGTCTTGTTGTACGGCCATCTTTAACTGCCATCTTAATTAATTTACCGACACCTTTTTGATCGACGTGTTGGAATGGATCTTCTTCAAAGATCTTGTTGTCATAGTATGAACCTAAGAACTTAGAAGCATCATCACGAGAGAATCCAAATGTCATTTGGGTTAAGTCGTTTGTACCAAAGCTGTAGAATTCGGCTTCTTTAGCAATTTCACCACTTAATAAAGCAGCTCTTGGAATTTCGATCATTGTACCGACATGGTATTTCATATTAACACCATTTTCAGCGATTACTTTATCAGCTTCAGCTGTAATGATAGCTTTAACAAACTTAAATTCTTTTAAGTCTAATGTTAATGGAATCATAATTTCTGGTTCGATGTCTTTGCCAGTATCTTTGCTTGCTTTGATAGCAGCTTCGATAATAGCTCTTGTTTGCATTCTACCGATTTCTGGATAGGTAACATCAAGTCTACATCCTCTATGTCCCATCATTGGGTTGAATTCGTGTAAGTATTCGATTCTATCTTTAATTTCTTTGACTGATTTATTTAATGATTTTGCTAATTCTTCAATCTTATCTTCTTCTTGTGGAAGGAATTCGTGAAGAGGTGGGTCAAGTAAACGAACATTAACATTGATGTGTTTAAGATCTTTCATGGACATATATAATCCATAGAAGTCATCTCTTTGATATGGAAGTAATTCTGCTAAAGCTTCTTCTCTTTGTTCAAGAGTGTCAGCAAGAATCATTCTTCTCATGTGGAAGATTCTGTCTTTATTGAAGAACATATGTTCTGTTCTACATAAACCAATACCATCAGCACCAAATTCAGCAGCTTGAATAGCATCTTTTGGAGTATCAGCATTAGTTCTGATTGATAATCTTCTATATTTATCAGCTAATTTCATCATTCTTCCGAAATTACCTGCTTTTGTATCTGCTGGAACAAGTTTCATACTTCCTTCGTAGACGCTTCCGGTGGAACCATCAAGTGAAAGTGTATCGCCTTTTCCATAGACTTTGCCATTGATTGTAACTGTTTCTTTTTCTTCGTTAACAATAGCAGCACTACAACCTGTGATACAGCATTTACCCATACCACGAGCAACGACTGCGGCGTGTGATGTCATACCACCACGCATTGTTAAGATACCTTCACTAGCGACCATACCTTCAATATCTTCTGGAGATGTTTCGGCTCTAACAAGAATAACTTTTTCGCCTTTTGAATGTCTTTCTTCAGCATCTTTAGCATTGAAGCTTAAATGTCCAACACCTGCACCTGGAGAAGCTGGGTTACCAACTCCAATAGGAGTAGCTTTCTTTAATTCTTTTGTATCGAATGTTGGGTGGAGTAAACTATCTAATAATTTTGGTTCAACTCTTAAGACTGCTTCGTCTTCAGTAATTTTGCCTTCATCTAATAAATCTAAAGCAATTTGTAAAGCAGCAGCAGCTGTTCTCTTACCGTTTCTTGTTTGTAAGAAGAATAATTTTCCGTTTTCGACGGTATATTCCATATCTTGCATATCTTTGTAATGCTCTTCCATAGCTTTAATGGTTCTTTCAAATTGAGCATAGACATCTGGCATTTGATCTTTTAAGTAATCGATATGGAATGGAGTTCTAATACCTGCAACAACGTCTTCACCTTGAGCTTGTGGAAGGTATTCAGCATAAACTTGTTTTGCACCAGTTGATGGATCTCTTGAGAAGGCAACACCAGTACCTGAATTTTCGTTTAAGTTTCCGAAAACCATTGATTGAACGTTAACAGCTGTTCCCCATTCATAAGGAATGGAGTTCATTTTTCTATAAACGTTGGCTCTTGGATTATCCCATGATCTGAAAACTGCTGTAACAGCTTCATGTAATTGATCATAAGCATTTGTTGGGAATTCTTCGCCAAATGTTTCTTTATAGTATGCTTTATAATCGCTAACTAATACTTTTAATTGTTCACATGTAACTTCTGTATCAAGTTTGTATCCATTATCTTCTTTAATTTTTTCAAGCATAGCATCCATGTTTGTTCTTGGATGACCTTTAGCAATATTTGTGAACATTAAGATAAATCTACGATATGAATCGTAAGCAAATCTTTCATTACCGCTTAATTCAGCTAATTTTTTAACTGTAACATCATTTAAACCAAGGTTAAGGATTGTATCCATCATACCTGGCATTGAGACTCTAGCACCACTACGAACGGAGACAAGAAGAGGCATTTTTTCTGGATCAGCTCCACCAAATGTTTTTCCTGTTTGTTCTTCAACTGCTCTAATTCCAGCATCGATTTGAGCAATGAGTTCTTCTGGCATCATTTTGCCACTATCATAATAAAGAGTGCATGCTTCTGTTGAAACTGTAAATCCTTGTGGAATTGGGACACCAATGTGTGTCATTTCGGCAAGTCCAGCACCCTTTCCTCCAAGAAGCTCTTTTCCTAATCCATAAGCTTCATTAAAGAGGTAAACATATTTTTTTGACATTTCTTTTCCTCCAAAAATAAATGTAGTCAAATAACCACGATGTTAGTATATCATTTTATATCTTTGATATAAATAAAAAAATACGTGTAAAAGTTATATTTTTAAATCCAAATAATTGCTATATGAACTCATATTTATCTTGAAAATATATGCAAAATATTTGTTTATTTTGTGTTTTATTTTTTTTAATTTTATAATATAAATATGTATAAAGATCCAGTTATTGCAATAGATTTTGGAACACAAAGTGTTAGAGCATCGATAATAAATGATAAAGGTGAATTCCTTGCGTTTGAAAAGGTTGCTTATGAACAACCTTATTTTTCAGTTAAACCTGGATATTGTGAACAAGATCCAAATTTCTACTATGAATGTATGTGTAAAGCTACAAAAGCTTTAGTAGAAAAGAATAAGGATTTAGTAGAGAAATGTAAATATTTTTCGATTACTTCATTTAGAGATACTGCTGCTTATTTAGATGAAAATTACAAGGTCGTTAGGCCTTCTATTATTTGGTTAGATCAAAGACAAGCTAGATTAGACGAAAAAATGCCTTTCTTATATTCTTTAATTTTTGGTGTTATTGGAATGACTCAAACAGTCTTGTTTAATAGGAAAAGAACTCCAGCTCATTGGATTAAAGAAAACGAAAAAGAAAATCGGGAAAAGATTAAATATTATGTTCCTTTAACATCATATTTTAATTATAGATTAATTGGTGTTTTAGGCGATGGATCTTCAAATATGATAGGTCATTTTCCTATTAATTTCAGAAAAGGGGAATGGTACAAATCAGATAAACATATAAAAGGTTGTATGTTTGGAATACCTTTAAAAAAATTACCAAAAATATTTAAAACTGGTGAAGTGATTGGCGAAATTACTCCATTAGGACATATGGAATCTGGGTTACCTGTAGGATTAAAATTTATTACTACAGGAAATGATAAGAGTTGTGAAGCTTTAGGAAGCGGAGCAATTAGTTCAGATTTTGCTCATATTAGTTATGGAACAGCTAGTTCAATTGCTGTTACAAAACAAAAATATTTTGAACCTGAAAAATTCTTACCAGCGTATACTTGTTGTTACAAGGGATGGTTTACAGGTGAAACGCAAGTATATAGAGGATATTGGATGTTAACTTGGTTTACAAAAGAATTTGCTAAAAACGAAACAATGGAAGCAACCCTAGAAAGAATAGCTCCAGAAGAACTTTTGAATAAAAAACTTAGTGAAATCCCACCTGGAAGTGATGGTTTAATTCTTCAACCATATTGGGGACCATCATTAAGCAAACCATTAGCTAAAGGTGCTATTATTGGATTCTTTGATGTTCATACAAAGTATCATATTTATAAAGCAATAATTGAAGGTATTGCTTATGAATTAAAAAACGGATTAATTGGAATTCAAAAGAAAGTTCATAAAAAAGTTAAATATCTTACTATTAGTGGAGGCGGAAGTAAGAGTGATGCTATTTGCCAAATAACATCTGATATATTTAACCTTCCAGTAATTAAAACTAACACATATGAAACAAGTTCGTTAGGATGTGCTATGGCTCAATATTTAGCTTTAGGAAGATACACTTCTTTAGAAGAACTTAAAGATAATATGGTTAAAGAGAAAATTGTATTTAAACCTAATAAAGAAGCAAGTAAAAAATATGAATATTTGTTTGAAAAAGTTTATACAAATATATATCCAAATTTAAAGAAAGAATATAAAAAATTAACTGAATATCTTCAAGAAAATAATGAAGGAATAATTAAATAATAAAAAGGTTCATCAAACGATGAACCTTTTAAAAACCCTATGTTTTCCTTACTATTTTAACTTTCAAGTACGTCATTTTCTTGCTCTTTCATTGGATTAACACCACTAAATTGAGCATTATATAAGTCAGCATAGAAGCCTTTCTTTTCTAATAATTCTTTATGAGTACCGGTTTCTACAATATGTCCTTTTTTCATAACAATAATTAATTTAGCATTTTTAATTGTTGATAATCTATGGGCAATAACGAAACTTGTTTTGTTTTTCATAATTCTATCTAAAGCATCTTGAATTTGAGATTCAGTTCTTGTATCAACAGAACTTGTTGCTTCATCAAGAATTAAAATTTTAGGTTTAGAAATAATAGCTCTAGCAATTGTTAATAATTGTCTTTGGCCTTGGGAAATATTATTTCCGTCTTCATTTAATACATAATTAAATTGACCAGGCAATGTTTCAATAAAATGATAAATATGAGCTTCTTTACAAGCTTTAATTATCTCTTCATCTGTAGCGTTTTGATCACCAAATAATAAGTTATCTTTAATAGTTCCTTTGAATAACCATGTATCTTGAAGAACCATACCAATTGAACCTCTTAAGGTGTCCATTGCATAAGAAGTTGTAGGTAAATCATCTAATAATATGTTTCCGCTATTTAATTCGTAGAATCTCATAATTAAGTTAACCATTGTTGTTTTTCCAGCTCCAGTTGGTCCAACAATAGCAACCATATCACCAGTATTAATTTTTAAATTAAAATCATCTATTAAAGGTTTATTTTTTACATATCTAAATGAAACATCTTTAAATTCAAATTTTCCTTTAATCACTTCTTCATTAGTTTCAACTTTTTGTTTCTTAAATTCGGTGTATCTATATTCACCAACTTTATCAAAAACATATGTATTTCCTACATGTTTTAATGTTTTGTCTTCAAATTCGATAGATGTAGAATAATTACCTTTACAGTGAGTATTGAAGGTAATTGAGCTTCCTACTTTAAATTCATTTGGATAGGTTGGTTTTTCGACAATTTTAATTGTTTTACTATTAACAAATTTGTTATCAAAATAATGACCATCCTTAACAGTTTCTTCTTGATCTAATAATTCATAAATTCTTTCACCACTTGCAACTACAGATTGAATAACATTGAATATTTGTCCAATTTGTTGGAATGGTCTACTAAACATATTTAAGAATAAGAAGAAAGTTAACATTGAGACTGGATCATTAAGTAATCCACCAACAACAGCAATAGCAACATAAGCTACGTTATTAATAAAGATGGTTGATGGGAAAATAAATCCAGATAAGAATTGTGAGAAATAATCGGCTTTAGCAAGTACTTTATTCTTGTTTTCAAATTGATGAATTGTATCTTCTTCTTTATTAAATAATTTAATTATTTGATAGCCAGCATAACTTTCTTCAATTTGTCCATTTAATACACCAAGTTGCTTTCTATAATTAGAGAATTGTTTTCCACTAAATTTAGAAATTCCTAAAACTAATAATAATGTAAATGGTAATGAGCAAAGAGCAACGAGTGCAAGTTGCCATTTAACAACAAGCATTGCTATTACTGTTCCTATAAATAAGGTAACGCTAACAAATATTTGTGTGATAATTTGAGTTAAATTTCTTGAAATATTATCTACATCGTTGGTTCCAATAGATAATGTGTCTCCATAAGGTGTTTTATCAAAATAAGAAAGAGGAAGTGTTGAAAGTTTTCTCTGTACTTTTTCTCTCATTTTGTAGGCGTATCTAGCACTAATTCCTGTAGCTAAATATTGAGAAGCAAATTGACATAATGCTCCAGCAATATAGAAAAGAAGTAATGTTCCAAAACTACTTAAGAAGACATCCCATTGAACTTTAATAGAGGCTGTTTGCATATCAACAGTAAGAATATTATTTGAACTAATATCCATAATTGTTTTCATGAATACAGCTCCAAGAATACTTAATACTGCACTAATCATTGAGAATATAACAACAACAATAATAAGCACTTTTTCGTCTTTAAAATCTATAATCATTCTTTTTAAAGACTTTTTAAAATTCTTTGGTTTTGATTTTGCTTGTCTATTTCCATGTGGTGGCATATTAATTACCTCCTTCTGATTTGATTGAATTTAACATATTAATTGTTTGTTCAACCTCTTCTGGATCTAATTGTGATTTAACAATATCTTGATAGATAGGACAACTCTTAAGAAGTTCAGCATGAGTTCCTTGGCCAACACATTTGCCTTCATTAAGAACAATAATATTATCTGCATCAAGAATTGAAGAAACTCTTTGAGCAACAATAATAATTGAACTATTAGTTGTATATTTCTTTAGTGCTTGTCTTAATTTAGCATCAGTTTTAAAGTCTAATGCACTAAAAGAATCGTCAAATACATATATTTCTGGTTTTTTAACTAAAGCTCTAGCGATGCAAAGTCTTTGTTTTTGTCCTCCACTAAAATTCTTTCCACCTTGAGAAACAAATGTTTTTATTCCTTCTGGAAGTTTAGAAATAAAGTGTTCGGTTTGAGCAACTGATAAAGCTTCTAAAACTTCTTCTTCAGTTGCATCTTTGTTTCCAAATCTAATATTATCTTCAATTGTTCCACTAAATAAGAGAGCTTGTTGAGGAACAAAACCAATATTTTCTCTTAATGATTTTTGAGGAATATCTTTAATGTTATATCCATCTAATTTGATCTCTCCTTTTGTAGGATCAAAGAATCTGGGAATAAGATTAATTAAAGTTGATTTTCCACTACCAGTTGAACCAATAATAGCTGTAGTTGTACCAGGTTTAGTTTTAAAAGAAATATTTTCTAAAATTGGAAGTTCAGCATCTGGATAGGCAAAAGATACATTATTGAATTCAATTACACCTCTTTCTCTTTCATTAAATTTGTTTTCATCAAATAATGAATGGTCACACTCTTTAACAGTATCTTCACATTTTAGTACTTCATTAATTCTAGACATTGAAGCCATTGTTTGAGGAAGTAAAACAATACAGAAAGCTAACATAATGAATGATTGCATAATTTGCATTGAATATTGGCTAACAACAACAATTCCTGAAATTTGATTTGCTAAAGCAGTAGTTTCACGAATTGCTGTTCCTTCCATTAAAAAATATCCAAAAGCAAAGATAGCAACATAAGCTACATTAAAGAAAATGTTGATGATTGGATCAACTCCAGCCATAATTCGATTGGCTTTTAATATGGTTTTTGAACCAATAAAGTTAACTTCATCAAATTTTTTGTTTTCTGTTTTTTGTTGATTGTATGCTCTAATAACTCTTATACCTGTTAAATTTTCTCTTAAGACAATGGTAATGTTATCGATATTAATTTGTAATTGTTTAAATAAAGGTAAAGCTAATATTAAAAGGATAACAAGACATATAGCAATAAGAGGAATCACAACAGCTAATACTAAAGCTAATTGTGGATTTGTATAATCTTTTGTAAAAATTAAGACTAAAGCAATAACGATGTATGTTGGTGACATAACAAGCGTTCTAATTGCCATAATTAAGAAGTTTTTAATTTGTTCTATGTCGTTAGTTGTTCTAGTAATAAGAGATGCTGTTCCGAATTTAGAATAGTCAGATAATGAAAGTGTATTTACTTTCTTAAACATCTCTTCTCTTAAATCTTTAGCAACATGAGCAGATAAATATGTTCCAAAGAAGTTTTGGAAAGCTGCTAAAACAAACACTCCTAATGATAAAAGAAGCATGTATCCTCCTTGAACCCAAATTTGAGATATGACATCATCAGGTTGAGGAACTTGAGTAATAATTGATTGAATGGAATTCATTCTATCTGGTAATTGTAATTGTAAAAAACATTGAAGAATAATAGCTGCCCATACCAGTAAGACAAGCCACCATTTTTTCATAAGTACTTTGATTAATTTTTTCATGTAATTACCTCGAAATAATTTTAACTAATTCTTGAATGTTTAAGTTTTTAACCATTTCTGGATATCTAACTGTTGTATATAATAAACCTAATAAATAATTTAGGTGTAATATTATTAATTCTTTTGGTTTAATATTTTTAAAATGTCCTTCTTTTTGGCAAAGCTTTATGACATCTTCTAGTTTTTTGTACAACTTAAGTGTTGGTTCTGCTAGCTCTTTAGAAAGACTTTTATTTAATGGTAATGTAAAGAATAAGAATAAATAGTATCGCTTATGACTGTTTGAAACTATTACGTTTAATAAATTTTCCATTACGTCTTTATATTTTTCATAATAAGAAATATCTAATTCCATAATTGCTTTAAAATCAATACTAATTACATCGTGTGATTTAATTACTAGATCTATTAAAATGTCCTTTTTGTTTGTGTAGTAATGATAAATCAATCCATGGGAGCATTTAACTTTATTAGCTATATTATCCATGGAGACAGAATCAAAACCTTTTTTAACAAAAAGTTCTAACGCAGCATTTAATATTTCGCTTTTTCTTTTATCTTTTATAAGTTTGTTTTGTTGAATTGTTCTTGGCATACGATAATATTATTATCTATTGACAAAAGTGTCAATAAAAAAACATAAAATATTAATATATTTTAAATCTTTAAAATTGTTAGGCAAAATAGTATTATTATTTACATGAAATTAATAGTTGGTTTAGGTAATCCTGGAAGAGAATATGCTCATACACGTCATAACATGGGATATGACGTAATAGATGCTTTTGCATCTTCTTTAGGACACGATATTGATCGTGAAGGATTTAAGGGATTATATACTAGAGTTAAATATTTTAATGAAGATATAATTTTGTTAAAACCTACCACTTATATGAATTTGAGTGGGGATTCCATAGTTTTATTGCTAAATTATTTTAAAATTGATGTTGAAGATATGATAGTAATTTATGATGATATGGATACCAAAATTGGAAACATTAGACTTAAAATTAAAGGAAGTAGTGGTGGTCATAATGGTATTAAATCTATTATTAATAATTTAAAAACTGAAGAGTTTAAAAGGATAAGAGTTGGTATTGGAAAACCTGAATTTAATTCAATAGATTTTGTTCTTAGTAAACCTAGTGAAAGTGAACAAGAATTAATTGATAAAGCTATTAAAGATTCTGTAGATGCATTAAAGATTTCTATTAAAGAATCTTTCAATAAAGCAATGACTATTTATAACAAGGAGAACAAGATATTAAGTTAGTTGATTATTTAGTTTCATCTATTAAAAATTACACCCCCCCTATTCATGAAAAAATAGGGTTTTTTGTGTCTGACCAATTAATAGGAACTACTTTATTAGCTTTAGAAAAATATAAAAATAGCAAGGAAAACATAGTGATTTTTGTTTCAAATAACTATGAATTAAATAGATTAAAGTCTTCATTAGTCAATTTTATACCAAGTGAAGATTTAATTCTTTTTGAGTTAGATGAACTTATTAGAGTTGAATATATTTCTAGATCAAAAGAAATGAATGCACAAGAGTTATATTCTTTAAATTCTTTAATAGATGCTAAGCATAAACTTATTTTGTTAACTCCGGCTTCTATATATAGATTTTATCCAAAAAAAGAGTTATTTATTTCTAATTCTTTTAAAATTAAATTAAATGATTTAGTAAATATAAATGAATTTATAGATAGATTAGTTAAAGCAGGCTATTCAAAAGTAAATAAGATAGATCAATCTCTTCAATTTGCAAAAAGAGGAGACATCGTTGATGTATTTCCAATTAATTATAAAAACCCACTTAGAATTGAATTTTTCGATGATGAAGTTGAAAAAATTAAACAATTTGAAATAGCTAATCAATTATCTTTTAAGAATTTAGATGAGGTTCTAATTTTACCTGCTTCCACATTGATTTTAGATTCAAAAGAAAAGGAAAATAATAAGGATTTAATAGGGAATTTGAAAGAAAAAGCTATTAAAACACTATCTACAAACAGTAAACTTAACCTCGAAATCGAATGTGATAAATTATTAGAAGAAATTGATAATGGATATTTATCAAGCAAGAATTATAAATATTACGGATTATTAAACAAAAATTGTGATTCAGTACTTGATTATATATCTAATTATTCTTTAATTGTTTCTAATGAAAAAGAGTTTAAATTATGTAAAGAAAGTATATTCAAAGAAGCAGAAGAATTTATGTCTGAACTTTGTTTAAATGGTAAAGCTTTACCTAATATTAAATACTTCTCTTCTAACGTGAAAGAAGTTGGAAATCCTACTAAAATTGATGTTTTAAACGAGTTTTATATTCATCAAGATTCTATAGAATTACCATTTAAAAAAGTTTCTTTTATAACAAAACATATTAAGAATATAAATGCTTTAATTAGTGACTATTTAGATCTTAATTTTAAGATTGTGTGTTGTCTAAATGAAGAATATCAAATAAAGAAGGTTAAAGAATATCTAGGTTTTTCAGATATAGCATTTAATGAATATGATGAACTTGATTTTTCTACTCTAGGTGATGTCTCTATTTTACATACAAATTTATATGAAGGATTTGAAAATAGTAAGGAAAACATTGTGTTTTTGAGTTCTAATGAGCTTTTTGGTATTAAACATACAAAGAATAGATTCTTTTCAAAGTTTAAAGAAGGAACAGTTTTAAATAGTTATTTAGAGTTAAATAATGGAGATTATGTAGTCCATGAAACAAGAGGAATTGGGAAATTTTTAGAAATTACTACAATGCTTCAAGACGGAAAACATAAAGATTACTTAAAAATTCAATATGCAAACAACGAACACCTTTATGTTCCTTTATATCAATTTGATTTAGTAAGAAAGTATTCAGGTAAAGACGGTTACACTCCTCAATTATCTAGATTAACATCAAAAGAATGGGAAAAGAAAAAATCAAAAATTAAAGAAAAAATTAATGATTTAAGTGAAAGACTCCTTAATCTTTATCAAGAAAGAAAAAATATACAAGGTTTTGCTTTTTCAAAAGATGACGAATTTCAAAAGGAATTTGAAGATAAGTTTGAATTTGAATTAACTAATGATCAACTTCAATCTTTAGATGAAATTAAAGCTGATATGGAAGCCCCTTCTCCAATGGATAGATTATTATGTGGAGATGTAGGATTTGGTAAAACTGAAGTAGCCTTTAGGGCAGCTTTTAAAGCTATTTTAAGTGGGAAACAAGTTTGTTTATTATGTCCTACAACTGTCTTAGCTAAACAACATTTTGAAGTAGCTTTAGATAGATTTAAAGACTTTGGAGTCAATATAGTTCATTTATCTAGGTTAAATACAAATAAAGAAAACGAAGAATGCAAAAAACAGATTGCTTCAGGTAGTGCTGATTTTGTTATTGGAACACATAAAGTATTATCAAAATCAGTTCAATTTAAAAATTTAGGATTATTGATTATTGATGAAGAACAAAGATTTGGTGTTGAGCAAAAAGAAAAAATAAAAGAACAATATAAAAACTTAGATGTTTTAACTTTATCAGCTACACCAATTCCAAGAACTTTACAATCTTCCTTGATCGGATTAAAATCCGTCTCCAATATTAAAACTGCTCCAAGAGAAAGAATGCCTATTCAAACATATGTAACTACATATGATCGAAATTTACTTAGAGACATTATTAAAAGAGAACTAGCAAGAGAAGGACAAATTTATTTTGTTTATAATTACATTGACTCTATTTATAACATGGCTTCTATTATTCAACAAATGATACCAGGTATAAGAATAGGTGTAATTCATGGAAGATTAGAAAAATCTCAAATTGATGAAGTAATGAATGATTTTTATAATCATGATATAGATTTATTATGTTCTACATCAATCATTGAAAACGGAATTGATGTTAAAAATGCAAATTTAATTATTGTTTTTGATGCAGATCATTTTGGATTATCTCAGCTTTATCAAATAAAAGGAAGAGTTGGTAGAGGAGATAGATTAGCTTTCGCTTATTTAATGATTAGAGAAGAAAAACAAATAACAGAGGATGCTAAAAAGAGATTAAAATCAATTCAAGATTTTACTGAATTAGGAAGCGGATATAAAATTTCTCAAAGAGATTTGTTAATTAGAGGAGCTGGAGATATTTTAGGTCCTCAACAATCCGGTTTTATTGATGAAATTGGCATTGATTTATATTTAAAAATATTAAAAGAGACAATTGAAGAAAAAAAGAGTGGTAAACCTGTTTTAGAATATTTACCTATATTTTCTAATCTAAATATTGATGCTTATATACCATCAAGTTATGTTAACGACGATAGTAAATTAGAAATTTATCAAAGAATATTAGGAGCTAAAAGTAAATCTGATTTATTAAAAATTAAAGAAGAAATTAGAGATATTTATGGAGTAATTCCTGAAAGTGTAAATTTATTATTTGAAAAAAGAAAAATTGATATTTCATTAGAAAATCAGTGTGTTTTTGAATCTTTAAAAGATGAAGCACAAGTTGTTATTTTAACTTTATCAACATTTTTTAGTTCTATTGATGGAATAGGATCTCAACTATTTACTGGTTTAATATCTTTAGTAAATGTTATTAAGATTACATATACCAACAAGAGATTAGTGCTTAGAATTTATAAACGAAATAACTGGGTAAATATATTAAATACAGTATTAGAAACTTGTGAAAATTTATATAATAAAAATACTAAGAAGGAAATATATGAGGATTGATAAATATTTAAAAGTTACTAGATTAATTAAAAGAAGAACTGCAGCTAAAGAATTATTAGATAGAGGTATATTTTCTATTAATGGAAAAGTAGCTAAGCCATCAAGTGAAATTAAGGAAAATGACATTCTAGTTTTACCTTTAGGAAGACATTTATTAACAGTCAAAGTTTTAAGATGTTTAGAACATGCCAACAAAGAACAAGCAAATGGAATGTATGAAATAATAGAGGATAAAATTATTAGTGAAACTGAAATTACCTATTAATAAAAAGTATATTGTTGGAGTAAGTTATGGGCCTGATTCAATGGCTCTTTTAAGCATGATGATTCAAAAAAACTACTGTTTTGCAGTCTCTTTTGTAAATTATCATCTTAGAGACGAATCAAATTTTGAACAAAAAAAGTTAATAGAATTCTTAAAAATAAATAAAATTAAGTACTATATAAAAGAAGTAAATTATGATAATGGTAATAAAAATATTGAAGCTTGGGCAAGAGATATTAGATATTCATTTTTTAAGGAAATTTGCAAAAAAGAATCTACAAACAATATAGTTATTGCTCATAATGAAGATGATTTGATAGAGACCTATTTAATCCAAAAAAAGAGAAACAGCATAGTTTCTCGTTATGGTCTTCAATATACATATGAAGAGAATGGATACAATTTTTATAGACCATTATTAGGTTATTCAAAAAAGGAACTTTTAGAATATTGTGGTGAAAACAATATTCCTTATAACATTGATAAATCAAATTTTGATACAAAATATTTAAGAAATAAATTGAGAATTAATTATGTTTCAAAGTTATCGAAAGAAGAAAGAGATTTAATTAAAAAAGAAATTACAAAAGAAAACAATAAACTAAAAAGAACACTTTTAAAAATTAAACCTTTAATAGAAAATACTGTAATTTTACAAAAAGAAATTCTTAATTTAAAGGTGGATGATTTTAACTTATTGATAGCTCAAAAATTAAAAAGAGTTGAGATTTCATATGGTTTTTCAAAAAAATTTGCCCTGGACATTTATGAAAAAATAAAAAATGATATAAATTTTGAATTTAAAAATGAATATTTTTCTATTTGTTATAGCTATAAAAAATTCTTAATTTATCAAAGTTATCCTCTTGAATACAATTATTTAATTTCAAATTTAAAAGATAATGACGTTTTTAAAATTAATAAAGAATCAAAATACTTTTCGTTGATTAGTGAAAAAGGAGCTTATATTAAAAGCGTATCAAAAGATGATTATTTTTGTTTAAACGGAATTAATAAAAAGGTTTCAAGAATGTTCATAGATCAACATGCTCCAAAATATTTAAGAAGTATTTGGCCAGGTATTTATGATATTAGTAATAAATTGATTTATACACCTCATTATCAAGAAGGCTTTGAAGGCAAGAAAGAATCAGTCTTAGATTTTGACCTTGAAGAACTTATAAAGTGTTTTTTACTTTATAAAATAAAGTAGTTATTGTAAAATTAACGTTAACGAAAGGAGTAGCTGTTTATGAAAGAAAAAAAGCCTATATGGCGTTCAGTTGTTGTCTGGATTATTATACTCGGTGTCTTGGGTGTAATATCGTTTTTTGTTATTACAAATCTTGTTGATCAAAAATACATTTCCTTATCTACTTCTCAATTCGAAACAAAACTTTATGAGCCAAGTGCTGGCTTAGAAGATAGTAATGATTTTATCATTTACAATTATTCGACTGTAGAGGACGGAAATAAAGTAGATGTAAAAGTTGCAGCTGCATCAAAGCAAAGCGATGATAGTTATAAACTAGAATTTTATGAAATTTCTACAACTCACGATCATTATTATGGTGATAATAAAGTTTGGACTAACGGATACGCAAATGCTAGTTTAACTATTGACCAAGCTTTAAGTAAAGAAGTTGTTGCCGCCAAGTCTATTACCGATCCTAACTTTGTTGAAAAAATTAATAATAAGAATATTTATGGTAATGTAAGTCAATATCAACAAAACTGGTTTGTTTCTTGGTTACCAACAATTATAACTGTTGTTGCTTTTGTTTTACTTGGATTCTTCTTCTTTAGGATGTTATCTTCAGTTGGTGGATCTAATAGTAAAGCTATGGATTTTAATAAATCCACTGCAAGAAAAGTTGATGATTCAAGAGTTAGATTCTCTGATGTTGCCGGATGTGACGAAGAGAAAGCCGAAATGGTTGAATTAGTTGATTATTTAAAAGATCCTAAAAAATTCACAAAATTTGGTGCTAAATTACCAAAAGGTGTTTTATTGGTTGGTCCTCCAGGAACTGGTAAAACTTTGCTTGCTAAAGCTGTTGCTGGTGAAGCGAAAGTACCATTCTTCTCAATTTCAGGTTCTGATTTTGTTGAAATGTTTGTTGGTGTAGGTGCAGGTAGAGTAAGAGACTTATTTAAAAACGCTAAACAAAATGCTCCATGCATTGTTTTTATCGATGAAATTGATGCTGTTGGAAGACAAAGAGGCGCTGGATTAGGTGGTGGAAACGACGAAAGAGAACAAACATTAAATCAACTTCTTGTTGAATTAGATGGTTTTGAAGAAAATTCTGGAATTATTGTTATTGCTGCTACAAATAGAGACGATGTTCTCGATCCTGCTTTATTAAGAGCTGGACGTTTTGATAGACAAATTACAGTTAATTTACCTGATAGAAAAGGTAGAGAAGCTATATTAAGAGTTCATGCTAAAAATAAACATCTTGAACCTTCAATTGATTTTGCTCAATTGGCAAAAAGAACAGTTGGATTTAGTGGAGCTGATTTAGCAAACATACTTAATGAAGCCGCTATTCTTGCTGTAAGAGGTAAGAGAGAATTAATTTCAATGGCTGATATTGATGAAGCTATTGATAGAAGAATTGCTGGTCCTGCTAAATCTAGCAAAGGTTTAAATAGCAAAGAAAGAGAAATGGTAGCTTACCATGAATCTGGACATGCAATTATTGGTTTAACTTTAGAACATGCTGATAAGGTAAGAAAAATCACTATTATTCCTCGTGGAAGAACTGGAGGTCACGTCTTAATGGGTCCTGAAGACGACAGATTCTTAGTTACAAAGAACGAATTAGAAGCCGAAATCGTAGGTTTACTTGGTGGTAGAACAAGTGAAGAAATCTTCTTTGAAGATGTTTCAACTGGTGCAAGTAATGACATTGAACGTGCTACATTAATTGCTCGTAGTATGGTTGTTGAATATGGTATGTCTAGCTTAGGTCCTATTCAATATGAAAAAGATGCTGGTAGTGTCTTCTTAGGAAGAGATTATACTAATTCACAAAAGAATTTCTCAGCCGGAGTTGCTGATGAAATTGATAAAGAAATTAGAAAAATCATTGAAAAAGCACATGATGAAGCAACTAGAATTATTACTGAAAGAAAAGAAGATGTAATTTTAATTGCTAAAACTTTACTTGAATACGAAACAATTAATGAAGAAGAAATTGATTATCTTTTAAAGAATAGAGAAATGCCAAAAGAAACTGTAAAACAAAGAGATACAGCTATGTCTATGGCAAGTGAAGAAATGAAAAAGAAAATTTCTAGTGATTCATTAATTAATGAAGAAAAGAAAGGCGAAGAAAAGCCTTCAACTGAAGAAGTTGAAGAAAAGAAAGAATAATGTCTTTCTATATTGGAAACGTATTAATTAATAAGAGAGTTATCCTTGCACCAATGGCAGGGATAACCTCTTTTTCATATCGTAAATTCGTGAATAAATTTGGATGCGGTTTAACCTATTCTGAAATGATTAGTGATTGTGGATTAATTTATGGGAATGAAGGAACTTTTGAATTATTAAAGAGTGATGGAAGCGATAGACCACTTGCTATTCAATTATTTGGAGGAAGCAAAGAGACTATTTTAAAAGGGTTACAAAAATTGAATTCACTTGACATTTCATATGATATTTTAGATTTAAACCTTGCTTGTCCTGTACCAAAAGTTACTAAAAATAATGGAGGCAGCAGCTGGTTAAAAGATCAAGAAAAACTTTACGATATGGTTAAAGCTGTTGTAGAAAATAGTCCTAAACCAGTCTCATGCAAAATAAGATTAGGTTATAACGATGTTAATGTATATGAAACATGTAAGACACTAGAAAAAGCTGGTTGTAAGTTTATTGCAATTCATTGTAGAACAAAAAAACAATTATATTCAGGTCTTCCAGATTTTACTCAAATTAAAGATTTAAAAAATATTGTATCTATTCCTTTTTGTGTAAGCGGCAACATTTATACTGTAAAAGATGCCTTAAATGCTTTAGAAATTACTAACGCTGATGCTGTTATGGTAGCAAGAGGAGGAATAGGTAACCCAAATTTAATAACAAACATTAATAAAGCTTTAGACAATTTAGAGTATGATGAATCAAAGAATTTAAATGAACAATTAGATTATTTAAAAGAGTTTTCAACATATTTGATCGAAGAATATGGAGAAATCAAAGCAATTAGAATGTTAAGAGGCATAGGTATTAAATTCTTAGATGGTATACCTGATATGAAAAAATATAAAAATAAAATTAGTCAAGAAACAGTGACTAAACAAGATTTACACAAAATAATTGAAGAAATTAGACAAAATTATATAAATTAACTTAAAAATATAATGATTTTAATATAGAATATTAAATGCATTTGTGAGGTGATAAAAATGGAAATTAATGAAAACGGCATTATTATTGAAAGATTTAGTGACGAAAAGTTAACTGATCAAGAATTAGCAAGAAGAGAAAAGCTTAAAAAGTTAGAGGAATTAGGTGTTTATCCTTGGGGAGAAAAGTTTGAACGTACACATAATTCTTTAACTTGTAGAGAACTTGCTAAAGAAAAAACTGAAGAAGAATTAGAAGCTAACCCTATTAATGTTAAAATTGCAGGAAGAATTTTATTACTTAGAAGAAAAGGTAAAGCTGCTTTCTTTAACATCAAAGATAAAGAAGGAAATATGCAAGGTTATATTTCTATTGATACTGTTGGCGAAGCTCAATATGAAGTTTTTAAATTAACTGATATTGGCGATATCGTAGGTCTTGAAGGAAGATTAATGTTAACAAGAACTGGTGAATTAACAATTAGAGTTGAAAAATTCACTTATTTAACAAAAGCTTTAAAACCATTACCTGAAAAATATCATGGTTTAACCGATATTGAAGAAAGATATAGACAAAGATATTTAGACTTAATTACAAATGATGAATCAAAAAGAGTCGCACTTTTAAGACCAAAAATTATTAGAAGTATGCAACATTATTTTGATGAAAAAGGTTTTGTTGAAGTCGAAACAAGTGTCCTTCAACCAATACTAGGTGGAGCTAATGCTAGACCATTTATTACTCATCACAATACCTTAAATAAAGATTTCTATCTTAGAATTGCTACAGAGTTACAATTAAAGAGATTAATTGTTGGTGGACTTGAAAAAGTATATGAATTCGGCCGTCTTTTTAGAAATGAAGGCATGGATACAAAACATAATCCAGAGTTTACTACAGTTGAATTATATGAAGCATATGGCGATTTAGATTCAATGAGACAATTAATAGAAGGATTAATTAGAAATACATGTTTAGAATGTTTAGGTACAACAAAAATTAATTATCAAGGAATTGATATTGATTTTGGTCCTGAGTTTAAATGGGTTTCAATGGCTGAATTAGTAAAAGAAAAATTAGGAATTGATTTTGAAAGAAATGATTTAACTTTTGAAGAAGCTAAAGAATTTGCAATTTCAAAAGGTATCAAAGTTGAAACACATTGGACAAGTAATGGTTATATTTTAAATGCTTTATTTGAAGAATTCTGTGAACAAGATTTAATTCAACCTACATTTGTTCATGGACACCCAATTGAAATTTCTCCATTAACTAAAAAGTCAAAAGACCCAAGATTTACCGAAAGATTTGAGTTATATATGAATTGCACTGAATATTGCAATGCATACAGTGAGTTAAATGACCCATTCGATCAAAAAGAAAGATTTGAAGCTCAATTGAGAGCAAAAGAATTGGGTGATGATGAAGCTAATGAAATGGATTATGATTTCTTAAATGCTTTAAATTACGGAATGCCTCCAACTGGTGGTGTAGGTTTAGGTGTAGATAGATTTGTTATGCTTTTAACAAACAGCGCATCTATTAGGGATGTAATTTTATTCCCAACAATGAAAGATAGAAAATAATATTTTCTAGTTTAAAATTTTTAAAAAATGGCGTCTTGTATAATGAAGACGCTTTTTCTTTACAAATTATATAAATTTCGATAAAATATTTGAGCATTAAAGCATTCTTCTCTTCTCAAACAAAATTATAGGTTTGAGACGAAGTCCAAAGGGAGGTTAAAAGGTATGAAAAAGTACGAAATTATGTACATCTTAAAAGCAGACCTTGATGATGCTTCAAGAAAAGGTGAAATTGAAAAACTTCACGGATTATTAACAAAGGGTGGTGCTACCATTTCTAACGTTAATGAATGGGGTTTAAGAGATTTAGCTTATCCAATCAAGAAGCAAACTAAAGGCTACTATGTTGTCATTAAGGTTCAAACAGAATCAGCTGACACATTTAAAGAATTTGATCGTCTTTCAAAAATTGATCCTGCTGTCTTAAGATATTTACTAACAGTAGATCACGAATAATTTGGAGGAAATAATATGGTAAATCGTGTCGTTTTAGTTGGAAGGTTAACAAAGGATCCTGAATTAAGAAGGACAAATAGTGGATCTGCAGTTGCTTCATTTACATTAGCTTTTACAAATAGACAAAAAAATGCTGATGGTAGTAATTCTTCAAGTTTTGTAACATGCACTGCATGGAATAAAACTGCTGAAGTAATTTCTCAATATTGCAGTAAAGGAAGTCAAATTTGTGTTGATGGTAGATTAGTTGAAACAAGATTCCAACGTAAAGATGGTACGAATGCTTCACGCATTGAAATTATTGTAGAAAATATTGAATTATTAGGAAGAAAAAATACAACAGAAGATAGGAATGATGGTTATGTTGCTGACACCAGTTCAGTTGATGTTTACGAGAAGGAAAGTGATAGTGCAGCTGGTGATATAGCAGATGATGATCTTCCATTCTAGAAAGGAAAATATGGCTTATTTAAAGAAAAGAGTAAGAAAAAAGGTTTGTTACTTTACAAAGAACAAAATTAAACATATCGACTATAAGGATGTTGAAACTTTAAGAAAGTTCATTACTGCTGGCGGAAGAATTTCTCCACGTAGATTAACTGGAACAAGCGCTAAATATCAAAGACAACTTAAAACAGCTATTGAAAGAGCTCGTTTTATGGCCTTACTTCCATACGTCGAAGATTAATTTTACAAATAATAAGAGGTCGCTTAAAAGCGATCTTTTTTATTACTTTAAGCAACATTTTAAGCAAGATTTTGGCAAAATCTTTTATTAAGTAAATGGAATATGATATCCCATATACTGCAAACGAATTGCTAGTTTTGCTAAAGATAAAATCAAAAGAGACTCTTAGAGGTAATTATCTTAATCCAGCCTTGGAGAATGGTTTAATAAAAATGACACTACCTGATAAGCCTAAAAGTAAAAACCAAAAATATATAAAATAATAGGGATTTCATATGGAAATTAAAAAAATACATGATCAACACGTACATACATCCTATTCAGAAGATTCATCAGCTAATTTAGAGAAATATATTCAAATAGCTATAGATTTAGGTTGTTCTTATTTTGTTATGACTGATCATTTGGATTTTGATATTCCTATGTATCATGAACATTGGATAGCTGATTATGATGAACAAAAGAAAGAAATTATTGAGTTACAAAAGAAATATAAAAATAAAATAACATTACTTCAAGGAATTGAATGTGGATATAGAGAAGGATATGAAAACAATATAAAAGAGGTAGTATTTCATAGGGATTTTGATTTAATTAACCTTTCAATACATAACTATTTAGACTTAGATTTTTATTATAAAGAAGATTTTTTAAAGTATGGAATTAATAAAATGGTAAATTTATATTTAGAAGCTGCTATTAAAGCACTTGATAGTGATATAGATTTTGATGTTCTTTCTCATATTGATTATGCATTTAAAACAGCTAAACAAATTGATCCAAATATTAAATTCAATTTATTTGAAAATCAGCTTGTAGTTTTATTAAAAAAATTAATAAATAAAAATAAAACTTTAGAGATAAACACTAAAGTACAAGAGTCAATAAATGATAAAAACCATACGAAATACTTACTAAATTTATATTATTCACTTGGGGGAAGAAATATCACTATAAGTAGTGATGCCCATGTTGAAAGTAGATATTTATCAAGATTTGAAGAATATAAACAGATAGCAAAAGAAGAGAATTTTACTTACTTATGCTATTTTATAAAGAGAAAGAAATATTATTTTAATATTTAAAATAAAAAGATAAAAATTTGTTTTAAGTAAAATGAGAAAATTATTTGCTATAACGTTATAGCAATGTTATTATGATATTAGGAAATTATAAATGAGAGACAAAAAATTTATTTTAACTCTTTTAGGCGTTAGTTGTTTTGTTATCACATCTTGTAATGGAATCGATAGCAACTCTTTTTTTCCACCTATCGAAGAGCAAATAACTAAATCAACTAATAATCCATATTCTAATCCAACTTATCCTCTTTTATTTAACGAAAAGAAACCTACCTATACTGCAGATCCATTTGTAATTAGAGGAGATGATGGATATTTTTACATGTATTGTACTCAAACTGAAGTATATGCAAATCAAGAATATAAGACTTTTAAAAAAGGACCTGTATTTTCTTCATATGATTTAGTCAATTGGGAGTATGTTTCTGATGTATTTAGTAATTACAATCCAGAATGGGGAACAAGTGGGGCAGGAGTTTGGGCTCCAACTGTTATTAAAGTAGGAAATAAATATAATTACTACTATTCTCTTTCAGTCGGAGAAGATACAAATCCAGGGATTGGTGTAGCAACAGCTGATTATCCTTATGGTCCATTTACTCATTATGGAAAGTTATTTAATAGTAATGAAATTGGAGTTACTAATTCTATAGATCCATTTGTTTTATATGATAACGATAAATTATATATGGCTTTTGGTTCATATGGAGGATTAATTACTATAGTTGAATTAACAGAAGATGGTTTAGATTTAAAAAAAGGAATTGAATATCAAAAAGAACATAAAGTAGCTATTGCAGGGTTTGAAATATTTAATGTAGATAATTACGAAGGAACATTCATTTTTAAAGAAAAAGATACATATTATTTATTATTATCAACTGGAACATGTTTAAGTGGATTAAATTCTACTTATAGAGTTGTTTGTGCAACAAGTGATTCTTTATTTGGACCATATAAAGATTCAAAAGGAAGAGATATGTTTGGTCCTAATAGAGGAGATGTAGTTGTAGCTCCTTCTTTAAGTACAGCTATGGGTGTAGGGCATTGTGCTGTTATTCAAGATGATGCTTTAAATTATTGGATGATTTATCATGGATATGACACTATTGATAATAGTTCTTATCGTTCATTATATTTAGATCAATTATTATTTGATCCTGAAACAAAATTACCTTCAGTAAGTGACCATGTAGCAAGCAATCACGAAACTAAAAACGGTCCTTACATTAATAGTTTGGAGAATAAATAATGAAAAAATTAGCTTCTATATTCATGCTTATTTCTGTTCTTTCTTTATCATCTTGTCAATCATCAAATAAAAATGATGTGGGAAATGATAGTAATATTACAAAAAAAGAATATATAAGAGAGAAATATTCTAATCCTTTAAATTTCTATAAAGTTGATGGATCAAAATATGATGTATATTGTGCTGATCCTGATGTTATTAGATGCGATGAAGATAATTATTATTACATGTATTGTACAAATACAGATTGTGAAATGGGTGAAAAAGGTATTATGTATGATCGTTCACCCATCTTTAGAAGTAGAAATCTAGTTGATTGGACTTGGTGTGGTAGTGTTTTTGATGGATTAGAAAATGCTGCTAATTGGGGAACAAAAGATGCTGGTGTTTGGGGTCCTTCAGTAATTAAAGTCGGTAATAGATATAATTATTACTATGGATTATCAACATGGGGCGATCCTAATCCTGGTATTGGAGTAGCAAGTTCTCCAACTCCTTATGGACCATGGGTAGATCATGGAAAAATACTTGATTCAGTTGATAGCGGAGTTAAAAATTCAATTGACCCTCAAGCATTATATGTTGGAGATAAATTATATTTAGTATGGGGTTCATTCTTTGGAATAGGAATAATTGAACTTACTGAAGATGGATTGGAACCATATGTAGGTAGTACAAATTTAAAAGAATATACAAAATATATTATTAAAGACAATACAACTGATGGAATAATGGATGTAAATATTAACTATGAAGGTAGTTATATAGTTCAAAAAGATAATAAATTCTATTATTTTGGTTCACAAGGAACATGTTTAAGCGGAACAAATTCAACTTATAAAGTTAAAGTCGGAGTCAGTGATTCTATTTTTGGACCATATAAAGGATCAGATAACTTTGAATTAGATGATAAAAACGGTTCATTTGGTGATTTAGTTGTTTCACCTAGTAGTGAAGTTGCTGGAACTGGACATAATACAATTATTAAGGATTTTGATGGAAGATATTGGATTTTATATCATGGATATCATATTAATGGAAATCTTCCAGAATATCGTATTCCATTTTTAGATGAACTTACCTGGAGCGAAGAAACATCAATGCCTTTTGTTAAAGGTAATAATGCATCAATTAATGAAGAAAAATTGGGACCAACAATTTTAAAATATAAGGAGTAAATTTATGAAAAGAAGTAAAATTTTAACTGTTTTATCGATCGTTTCATTATTTGGAGGTTTATTTTCTTGTTCAAGTGGAAGTAACACTGAAGAAGTAAATGACATTGTAAGAGATGGTAATGGATCAATAGTTTATAACAATGTTGAATTAAAGTTATGGAGCGTTACAACTGGAGAAGATGCTTCTACTCAAGATGCAATTATTGGTAATTTTAATTCTTTATATGAAGGAATGATTCATGTCACAACAGAACACATTTCTCGTTATGATTTAGAATCTAGATTAACTTCTACCATGAGTTTTGATAAGAAAAATGCCCCAGATGCATTATTTACACATGGACATAGAACAAATGAATACATTGGAAACGAATGGATTCAACCCATTGAAGATTACTATACAATGAGCGATACTCCTTTAGATAAATCAGATTTTGCTCCAAGTTTATTAAATACAGTTACACATAATGGAAAAATGTATTCTACTCCAATTGATGTTCATTCAACAATGATTGAAATTAGAACTGATATTTTAACTAAAAATGGGTTATCAATTCCTTCAAATTATAACGAACTTGTTAGTGTTTGTACTCAAGCTACTGAATTAGCAGCTAAAGGTAATTTATGGATTAGAGGTGAAAATAGTGAAGGATATGCTAGTGATGAATGGAGAAAAGCTACAACAGCTGAAGCATATACTCCTTTCCCAATCTCATATGGGGATATGTGGGTCCATGAATTTTTAGGATATACTGCTGCTGTTCAAAATGGTGGAAAATTTCTTACCGAAGATGGAAAGGGTATGCCAGGATGGAACAGTGATGAAGTTGCTAATGGTTTACAAGTTTTAAGAGGTTGGATTTTCCCAACTTCAACTTCTAAAAATAAATATCAATTAAGCTTAGATTATGGATCAGATTATGATGTAGGTATCGAACCATTTAAGAGCGGAAAATCAATATTTAAATTAAATGGACCATGGGTCTATAAAACAGATTTAGATTCTTTCTCAACCATGTTAAGAAACGATGGAGGAGATAATAACATTACAACACGTAGTTTATCCAATATGTTAACTAGTGATACTTCAACTGAATATGCTTCAAAAATTAAAGGTGAAGGTCATGCAATTATGTTAATGTCAACTGTTGAAAGTGCTACAAAAAAATGTGCTGCAAGTGTTTTTGCTGATTATATGGCATATTATTCAGGAATTGAATGGGCAAGAAGAGGACATATTCCTGCAGTAAATTCTGTATTAAATAACAATGATTTTAAAGGCGATGCCGACTATACAAAATATATTCAATATTGGGGAACACCAAACGATTATGAAGTTTATGGTCCAACTCAATACTACTCATATATTGATACATATTTTAAAAATTCATTACAAAAATCAATAGCTTCTCAATTTAAAAACACTCCAATTAAAGAAATTTTGGATGAACAATATAAAGGATGTAAAGCATATATAGAACTTTATGCATAAAGAAGAAACTAAAAATATTTCAATTGAATTAGTTGCTAGAAGAGAAAAAACAAAAAATAACCTAAGAAAAACAAGTCTTTTAGGAATGTTCTTAGGTCCATATGGAATTTGTTTCTTATTGTTTTTTGCTTTTCCGTTAGTTTTAGGAATAATAATGTCATTTTCTACTTTTGATGGAAAATCATTATTTCCTAGTGGATTTGCAGGTTTTGATAATTACATTAAGTTATTTACAAATGAAGTATTATCTAAAGACTTCTGGTCTAGTATTTGGAATACAATTAGATTTGCTTTAATTATTGTTCCTTTATCAATTATTATTCCTTTAGGTTTAGCTTTATTAACCAGTTTAAAACCTCCAGGATATAAGTTTTTTAGAGCTTGTATTTATCTTCCAGGAATCTTTCCTTTAACAGCAACTGGTTTAATTTTATTAAAGATGTTTGCATTTAGAGGTGGATTTATTAATTCAGTATTTAATATTTCAATTGACTGGTTTGGTGATGTTGGAGCCTGCTGGTTTATGATTGGTTTATTCTGTTTATGGTGTGGAATTGGTGGCAATTTCATTATTCTTTGTGCTGGTTTAGAAAACGTTGATAAATCATTATATGAAGCTGTTAATATTGATGGCGGAAATAAAATTCATAGGTTTTTCCACGTTACTTTACCAGGAATATCTTCTCAATTATTTTTATGTATTTTTACGACATTTACTGGATATATGAACCTTTATGGTCAAGTGTATATTTTAGGTACAGGTGTAGCTGATCAAGACGAGATGATGACTGCAGTTTATAGAATTCAAAACTTCTTACTTGGTAGTTCAAAAAGCTATGGATATGCTGCAGCAATGGGCATTTGTTTAGGTGTTTTAATTATAATTATTGCCATTATTCAAATGGTTGTTTCAAAAGAAAGAAGAGGAAACGGAAAGCATGCAAAGGCGTTCGAAAAATACAAAAAGAGTAAGTAAAACTATTGCTTTTATTATTCTTTTAATTGTTTCAATAATAGCATTAATTCCAATTGTTTGGGGTGTTTTTGGTAGTTTTAGAAGTTATGAAGATTTCTTTACTAATTCTAGTTCGTTCTTCCCTTCATCTTGGGATAAATTTACATTAGATGGATATAAAGAGTTATTTTCACACACAACATATAATGAAGCTGATGCAAATGTTTACTATCCAATTTGGAATTGGTTATTAAATTCTTTAATTGTTTCAATTGGGGGAACATTACTCTATTTAGTTATTGCATCTTTAGCAGCATATGCTTTTGTCTTTTTAGATTTTAAATATTCTAATGTAATATTCTATTTTCTAATTGGAACCATGACTATTCCAGGAGTTATTTCAACTACTCCTCAATTAATAAATATGAATATGTTGCATGCATATAAAAATCTTTTAGGTTTAATTATTCCAAGTTTAGGTGGGGTTTACGGGTTATTTTTAATCAGACAATTCTTCTTATCTATTCCTAAAGATTTAGTTGAAAATGCAAGAATGGATGGAGCAAGCAATTTTAAAATCTTCTTAACTATCGTTCTTCCTTTAGGAAAATCAGCTTTATTTGTTCAAGGTTTATTCGGATTTATGGGAGCATGGAATGATGTTCAATGGGCACAACTTATTATTGGAAATGCTCCAAGAACAACTTGGACGTTAGCATATGGATTAAAAGTTATAGCAGATAACACAGAAAGCATTGAATCTATTACATTAGCTTTAGCAAGTGCAGTTATTACTATGATTCCTATATTAATTGTGTATTTATTTGCTCAATCAAAGATTATTGAAGGTGTAGCTAATACTGGTATAAAGAGGTAAGTTTTATGGGTAAAAATAATGATGTTTATATTAATGAAAAAATAAGTTCATTTATTTGTTTAGAACACGTAGATAAAATTTATGCTAATGGTGTTAAAGCTGTACATGATTTTTGTTTAGATGTTGATAAAAATGAGTTTGTTGCATTAGTTGGTCCTTCAGGATGTGGTAAATCAACAACATTAAGAATGATTGCTGGATTAGAAGATATAAGTAATGGAAATTTATGGATAAATAAAGCATATGCTAACTATTTACCTAGTAAAGATAGGGATATTGCTATGGTTTTCCAAAGCTATGCCCTATATCCAAATAAAAATGTATACGATAATATTTCATTTGGCTTGAAAATTAGACATGTTGATAAAAAAGAAATTGAACAAAGAGTATTTGAAACAGCCGAAATTTTAGATTTAGGTCACCTTTTAGATAGATTCCCACGTGAACTTAGTGGAGGTCAAATGCAACGTGTTGCTTTAGGTAGAGCTATTGTTAGAAAAGCTAATATCTTCTTGATGGATGAACCATTATCTAACCTTGATGCTAAATTAAGAGTTCAAATGAGATGCGAAATCGTTAGAATTCATAGAGAAGTAAAAGCTACAACAATTTATGTTACTCATGATCAAACTGAAGCTATGACTATGGCAACAAAAATTGTTGTTATGAATAAAGGATTTATTCAACAAATTGCTAAACCAATGGAAGCTTACTTAAATCCTAATAATTTATTTGTTGCTACATTTATTGGTTCACCTTCTATGAACATCTTTGAAGCTAAATATAATAAAGGAAAAATTACTCTTCCAAATGGCACTAGTTTTAAAATTGATGCAGGAATTCATAATGAATTTTATACTAAAAGGTTAGAAGAACTTAATAATATTTTAGATAATTTTGATGAATTTGGATTAGAAGAAATGAGAAGAATTGAATCTAATCAACCATATATTAAAGGTGAAAAAGTCGTAAAGGTAGAAAAGAAAAAGAAATTCCAATGGTTGATTAATTTAATTAATAAAAAGAAAATTGAAGAAGAAAAAGTTAGAACTAGAGAAGAAATGAGGAAAAAGATCGAGCTTTATAGGGATAATGCTCTTCATGCTTTAGAAAATGAACATCCTCTTTATATAGGTATTAGACCAGAACATTTCTTCTTAAATGAAGATTTTAGAGGTTGTAAAAAATCTGATAGCTTTAAAGTCAAAGTTAATATGATTGAGCTATTAGGTAGTGAATATATTATTCATACAAATTTAGATGATAAGAAACTTCAAATCAAATTGAATGGACTTGTTAGTGTTAAAGAAGAACAAGACGTAGATGTCTGTTTTGATGAATCATTAGTTCAAATATTTGATATTGATAGCGGATTATCGTTAAGGAGGGAAAAATAATGAGAAAAAACTTCAAAACATGTTTAACCTTAGCAGCTACTTTATTAGTTGGTTTAGGAAGTATTGCAGTTACAAGCTGTAACGGAAATGGTGATACTAATACTTCTACAAGCCAATATAAGGTTGTAATTAATGCTATTGGTTCAACAACAATCAATCAAAGTAAAACTCTTCAATTAAGAGCTAACGTTACCGGAACAACAGACAAAAACGTCACATGGAGTTCAAGCGATGAAACTATCGCTACAGTTAATGAAAGAGGTGTTGTAACCGGAGTTAAAGAAGGTAAAGTAAAAATTAGAGCAACATTAAATATCGATTCAAACGCTTATGGAGAAATTGAAGTTACTGTTTTAAGAAGTGCTCTTCCTACATCTTTAACAATTCAAGGTATTGAATCAGGATTAAAATGGATCGGTGATAAAGCAACATTATCAATTAAAGTAGAACCTGAAGATGCAAGTAGTTTAGTTACATGGTCAACATCAAATGATAAAGTTGCAACTATTTCTGAAGCAGGTGAACTTGAATTTATTGGAGAAGGTGAAGTTAAAATTTCTGCTACAAGTAAAGATGATGCAACAGTTTCAGCATCATTAGATTTTACAGTTAAATTTGGTACATTTAGTGCAACAATGGGTTCTCCAAACTGGGATATTTCTAAACAAGCAGATGATACAAAGAAGGAAGTTTCTTTATCTGAAGAAGGTGGAAAAGGATATAATACTCTTTACTTTACACATTCAAAAGGAACAAGATACTATGCTGAAGCTTACTTTAAAGTTCCAACAATTGTTATGGACTATACTTGGGCATGGCAAGGTGTTGGTTTAGGAAGTGGATTAAGCGATACAAATACAAGATATTTCACATTTAGTCCTCACTCACCAGCTACTCCAGAAAATTCATTTCATAAGACAATTGTTAGAGATAGACCTACAAGCTGGGACGCTTTAACAACACGTTCTCAAATTTGGGGTGAAAATGGTCTTGATGAAATTGATGTAATTAATACTGGTGTTAAAGTTGGTTTATTAAGAGATGAAAATAAATACTATTACCTACTTAATGATCGTTTGTTCTATGTTGATGAAACAACAAAATATGACCAAGTAGAAACATATCCAATTCTTGTAGCTGAAGATTTACCTGTTAAAGTTACAGACTTTAGTTCAACTACAGATGAAGAATATATTAATAATTTATTAAATAGCGCTACATTTAAGAAATCATTCTTTGCAAGTAATCCTAATATTGTTAACTACGAAAGCGATGCAAGATTCTCATTTGATTCAAATACAGTTTTAAGTAAAGATAATAAAGTTAGATCTTTAGGTGATAAAGCTAAAGTTACAAGAAATTTTGAAGTTGAATTCGATTTATCATTATTAGACTTTAATAATTCTCATATTTCTAGAGGATTCACTGGTATGACTCTTAACTTCACACGTTATGATTCTGCTGATGCTGTTGAATCTATGATGATTGGAAGAAGCTCGATTCAATCAGAAAATACTAACATTATTGGAAGATATGCAAGTTGGAATTATCAAAAATCAATGGATGATCCAACTAGTATTTCTAAATATTTAGAAAGTAGTGCAGCTGTTATGGCTAATCCAAACGATAAAGTACATGTAAAAGTTACACGTACTTTAGATGAAAATAATAGAAGTAATTTTGCTTTATATGTTGATGGGGATTTAGTTGAATTAGATGTTAAATCTTCCTCAACAGTTTTAGCTCAAGAAAGATACACTGGAGCATACCTCATTTGGGTTGGTGGTGAATACACTGCAGGACAAGTTGAAAATTTTGTTTTCAAAAACTTAGATTAAAAATATATAGGATTTACATATGTTTTTGAAAAAATAATGAGGAAATAATATGAAAAAATCTAAAATAATTTGGGCTTCTATATTAATAGGAACATTAGGTATTGGATTAGCTGCATGTAATCCAAGCGGACCTTCTGTTAAGTTAGAAGTTGAAATCGAAATCACTTCTACTACAACGACAGTTATGGCTGGAGAAACTTTACAACTTAGTGCAGAAGCTAAAAATGGTAAAACAAACGAGGTTTCATGGTCAAGCAGTGATACAAATGTTGCTACAATTGGTGAAGCAACTGGTTTAGTTACAGCTTTACGTAGAGGTACAACAACAATTACTGCTACAGCTGTTGATGATTATACAAAAACAGCAACAGTTGTTATTACTGTTAATGATTTAAGCCCTGAATCAATTACAATTTCTGGTTATAAATCAACTACTCTTCGTTCACATTCAACACTTCAATTAAGCGCAACTGTTTTGCCAAGTGATAAAATTCAAACTATAAGTTGGAAAACAAGCGATCCTAATATTGCTACAGTAAGTGAAACAGGCCTTGTTAGTTTTGTTGGTGAAGGTGAAGTTACAATTAGTGCTGTTTCTACAGCTAACGACGAAGTTAAAGGTGAAGTTAAGTTTAATCCTTACTATATTGTCTCATCATTCTGGGGAAACGAAAGCTGGGATTTCAGTGGTCTTCATGGAATGGAACCAACATTTAAGAGCAAAAATTCATCAATTAATCAAAATGCTGTTTTAAATAATTCAACTGGAAAATACTATGCTTTTGAAGCAACAGCTAAAATCACAGACCCTTCAACATCTGATACATGGTCAAGAGTAGGATTAGGACATATTCCTACAAATAATAGTGATAAAATCCACGCTTTAATGGTTTCTCCTGGACCAAATTTTAGTCAAAGAAAAACAGTTGTCATGGATGTTGTTAAAGGCAATGTTCAATGGGGTACAGTAACTGATAGATCTCAAGTATGGGGTCAACATGATCAAAATGTAATTGATTATAGTAACGTAAAACTTTCTGCCGTTAGAAACGGAAACGATTACTATTATTTCATTAATAATGAATTATATTGGGTTGAAAAAGATTTTAATGAATTTAGTGATGTTGATACATATCCAGCATTCCATACCGGAAATACTAATGTTGAATTTTCTAAAATTAGTGTAGTTACAGGTGAAAAAGAAGTTCAAACTTATCTTGCAAATAATCCTACTTCTAATAATTATTACTATGCAACTTATAAAGATAATGTTGTAGTAGATAAAACTAATAATACAATTAAGTTTATTAATTGTGAAAACGGTGTAACCACCAATGTTAAAGATCAAGCTATTAAACCTCTTGGTAGTGCAATGTTATTAAAAGATAAAACAAATACTAAGATTTCATTTGATTTTACATTAGATTTAATTGGAAATCGTGATGCAAATCCTGCTTTAGCTATTACTGTTACTAGATATGATTCTTCAACTTGGGAAGCAAGAAGTGGTGTAATTTGTGAAACAAAAGCTGGATTTACTGGATGGAATTCAAATGGTGATTTAAATGCTGGTATTGGAGATGGTGGAAGAGAATATACTACTCCTTTACTTGAAGGTCAAACATATCATGTTGATTTTTATAAATTATCAAGTACATCAACTGGAACAGATACAAGACTTGTAGTTAATGGTGTTGATTATGCTCATGGTTGGGATGATGGATATCATGGTGCACATACATTTATGATTGGTACACGTGATATGAACGTTACAATCACTAACTTAACAGTTACACAAGAATAGTTATAAAGTATATAAGCATTCGGGTTTTTCCGAATGCTTATAACAATAGGTAGGTAATCTATATGAAAATTGAATTTAGTAAGGAAAAACATATTTTTTCTATAACAACCGAGAATCTAGCTTATTATTTTTCTATTACAAATAAAGGTATTTTAAAGCATCTATATTTTGGAGAATATATTGAAAGTATTGATGATGAATTAATAAGTGATATTGGTTTTGATTGGGCTAAAACTTATTTTGATAAAAACGAATTAAAAGAAAAAGAATATGATGATAATTTTTATCATGATAGAAGCTTTTTAGAAATTGGAACTCACGGATTAAAAGATAATAGACCATCAAGTTTTGAAATTGAAGTTAATGGAAATAATAAGGTAGATTTTCGTTATGTAAATCATCGAATTTATAAAGGAAAACCTATGTTAAATGGATTACCTCATTTTAAAGGAGATGAAAAAGATTCATTAACCTTAGAGATTACTTTAAAAGATGTTGTAAAAAACATTTATTTAGAATTAAGTTATACAGTTATCGAAGGTATTGATTGTGTTTTAAGAAACTCGAAAATTATTAATAAAGAAAAAGAATGTAAAGTTGAAAGAGCCATGTCTTTAACTCTAGATTTACCAAGTGATCAATATAATTTAATCTCTTTTCCAGGAGATTGGAGTAATGAAAGAAATATAAATAAAGATAAAATTTCTTTTGGAATGAAAAGAATTTCTTCTAAATTTGGAAGAAGTGGACACGAACAAAATCCTTTCATGATTTTAGAAAAGAGTGAGGATTTAATAGGGTTTTTACCTTCATACATAGGAATTTCATTTGTATATAGCGGTAATTTTGTTGAAGAAGTAAGTGTTGATAAAAATAAAACTACTAGAGTAAATATTGGAATAAATGATGAAGATTTTTCATTCACTTTAAAAGAAAATGAAGAATTTGTTCTTCCTGAAGCTTTGTTAGTTTATTCTTCTTCTTTTGATGGATTAACTCAAAATATACATGATCTAATTAGAGATCATTTAATTGATAGAAATCATTTAGATACTCAAGACAAGATTTTATTAAATTCTTGGGAAGCTTGTTATATGGATTTTGATACTGAAAAAGTTATTAAATACATTAACGAAGCTAAAAAATTAAATGTTGGCTTATTTGTCCTTGATGATGGTTGGTTTGGAACAAGAAATAATGATTTATGTTCATTAGGTGATTGGTATATTAATGAAGGTAAAATTAATTTAAGAAAAGTAGTTGATGAATGCCACAAAAACAACATGAAATTTGGTATTTGGTATGAACCAGAAATGATTAATCCAGATAGCGATTTATTTAGAAAACATCCAGAATTTATTGTTGGTGATATTTCTAAATATGATTTAGGTTTATCGCGTCATCAATTAGTATTAGATTTCTCTAATCCTGTCGTTGTTGATAATATTTTTAATCAAATGTGTTCATTATTAGATAAATATGATGTTGATTACATTAAATGGGATCACAATAGATGTCTTTATGATGCATATAGTTCATATTTAGGTTATGAAAATATTGGTAAATTCTTCCATGAAAACATTAAAGGAGTATATTCTTTACTTGCTAGATTAAAAGAAAGATATCCAAATATCTTATTTGAAGGATGTGCAAGTGGAGGAGGAAGATTTGATTTAGGAATGTTATATTACACTCCCCAAATTTGGACAAGCGATGAAACCGATCCTGTTCAAAGAATGTTTATTCAATATTCAACTAGTTTAATTTATCCTCTTTGTACAATGGGAAGCCATATTTCCAAAAACCCAATAACAAACTATTTAACTAAAGGAAATGTTGCTTTATTTGGTACTTTTGGATATGAATTTGATCCTTTAAAAATTAATGAAGAAGAAAGAAAAGAAGTAATTATTTCTAGTGAAAATTATTTAAAACATCATAAACTTATTAAAAATGGTGATTTATATCATTTATATTCTCCTTTTGATACAAACTTTATGTGTATGGAAGTAGTAAGTAAAGATAAGAAAGAGGCTATTGTTTTATTTACTAATTTAATTAAAGTTCGTAATACTTATAGAATGTTAAAACTTAAAGGTTTAGATGATAATAAATTATATAGAAATTCATATAATAACAAAGTATTAAAAGGATATTTATATAAAAATGTAGGCATTAATTTAACAAGATGGTTTGATGAATTTTCATCTTTACTTATCTATTTGGAGGAGGTAAATGATGAAAACTAATGAAATTGTTTTAAGAGATCCTTTCATTTTATTAGATAAAAAATCTTCTACATACTATATGTATGGAACTAATAACGAACTTGAGATTGGTTTTTATTGTTATTATAGTAAGGATTTAAATGAATGGAATGGTCCTGTTAAAGTGTTTTGTCCTCAAAATAATTTTTGGGGAACACAAGATTTTTGGGCTCCTGAAGTTCATATTTATAAAGATAAATATTATTTAATTGGATCATTTAAAAGTTCTACTAAATGTAGAGGATGTCAAATTTTAGTTTCTGATAGTCCTCTTGGTCCTTTTAATGTACATAGTGGAGTTGTTACTCCTTCTGAGCGGGAATGTTTAGATGGAACGTTATATTTTAAAAGTGATAAACCTTATTTAATTTTTGTTCATGAATGGCTTCAAATTAAAGATGGAGAAATTTGTGTTGTTGAATTAAGTAAAGATTTAACAAAATATATTGGAACACCAAAAACCTTGTTTAAAGCAAGTGAAGCTAATTGGTCAAAACATCCTGCTTGGTATAAAGAACCAATTAATGTTTGTGATGGACCATTTGTAGTTAAAGATCAAAATGATTTCCCGCTTATTTTATGGTCTAGCTTTCTTGAAGATTCTTATGATATTGGATATTCATATAGCGACGTAGATATATTTAGCAATAAATATATTCATTCTAAAAATCCTTTACCTATTAAAGATGCAGGACATGGCATGATCTTTGAAGATTTGAACAATAAAAAATATTTAGTATTACATGCTAATAATTCAGCTTCAGGTCATGAATACCCTGTCTTAATACCGGTAATTATTAAGGATAAACAGATAATTTTGGAGAATTAAAATGAAAAAGAAAATTTTTGCATTTATGATTTTGCCTAGTTTATTAATGTCTTGTGGAAGTGCAAATTCAAATGGAAGTAATGATGACCCTCAAGATAATAAAGTTCAAGTTGTTTTAATGTTAGGCCAATCTAACATGGAAGGTCATACTCATTCACAATATTTATTAAATACTAAGGGCGAAGATAAGTTTAAAGAGTATGGAAAGGGATATGAAGATATCAAAATTTCATATCGTTGCTCAATTAATTTTAACGATTCAAATGGTCAATTTGTTGATGTTAAATTAGGACAAGGAACGAATATTGAAAGATTTGGACCAGAAATTGGAATAGCCGAAACATTACATGGAAAAGATTTTAAAAATAAAGTAATGCTTGTTAAGTTTGCTCAAGGAGCAACTTCTTTATATAACCATTGGATGTCTCCAACTAGTGGTAGAAGTGGTCAATTATATACTTCATGTTTAGAATACTTCACCATGTGTATGGAAAATCTTGAAAGTCAAGGTTACTATCCTGAAATTAAGGCTATTTGTTGGATGCAAGGAGAAGATGATTCTAGTAGCTCAGAATATCATAAATATGAAACATTAGAAGAAAACTTTATTAATGATTTAAGACAGGATTTAGCATATTATTCAACAAGTGAAGGCATATTTTTTATTGATGCTGGTATTTCAGATTGTGTTGCTTGGACACATCATATAGAGGTTAATAAAGCTAAATTAAATAATTCTAAAAAGAGTGATTTAAATATGTATTTTTCAACTATTGAAAATGGTTTAAAATATAACTTAGAACCAGTGGGTTCTCCTGATATATATCATTATGACTCAGATTCAATGATTAAATTAGGTAATTTATTCGGAGAAATGCTGTTAACAATTTTAAAATAATGAATAAAAGAGTATCAATGAAAGACATAGCAACAGAATTAAATATTTCTGTTGATGCAGTTTGTAAAGCTTTAAATGATTCACCAAGAATTAGTAAAAAAACTAAGGAAATGGTTAATTTAAAAGCTAAAGAACTTGGATATATTAAAAACACAAGTGCTTCTAATTTAAAGACAGGAAGAACTAATTTTATTGCTGTTTTTATAAACTCTTTTTTAAATCCTTATTTTGCTGTTGTTACTACTAAGTTGTTTCAACAATTAAAAAAGAAGGGATTTATTGGAATTCTTTGTTTTTGTGATAAGCATGTTTTAACTGCTGATTATCTTCAACAAGTATTTACTAATAACTGTGAAGCTGTAATTTCTTTGGTTGAACCAGCTGAAGATGTTGTTAGCTTGCTTGATGAAAATAACGTCGAACTTTATGTATTGGGTATTAGATGTGAAAATAATAAAGTTAATTATGTAGTTACTGATGATTATGATGGTGGAAGATTAGTTGGAAAAGAATTTAAAAAAGGAAATTATAATAAAGCAATGTTTGTTACAGATTCTTTATCTGGAACTAGTGATATTAGAGAAAAAGGATTTCTTGATGAATTAAAAGATGTGAGAAATAATAGGGTTTTTGTATTAAAAGACAATCCAGAAACCGATATGTCTAAGGAAGTTATTAAAATGATTGCTAGAGAAAACATTGATTTTATTTTCTGTTTTAGTGATTATTTAGCTAATAAAGTTAGAAGATGGATCCTTTCATTTGATAATATTATTTATAAACGTACAAAAATTGTTGGATATGATTATATTTATCATTATTCAGATTCTTATGAAGAAATTAGTTCAGTTGGTTATAGCATTAAAGAGCTTTGTAATAGTGCTTTAGATGATTTTATTGAGAAAAGAAACAATAATATTTCTAGAGAGAATAAGATTAAAAAAGTCATTCCGGTTAAATATTATAACGTTCAATAAAGACAAAAATAATAAAAAACCATATGATTTCCCACTTATTTTTTAAAAATAAGTGTTTTTTTCTTTATTTATATATTTATGAGAAAAAATGATTATTTTATTGTATAATAAAATAAGAGCGAAAATTTATGAATAAAAAGTTAACGAAATTAAAGATAGCAGCCTTAATTATAACAATGGTCCAAGTAATATTAATTGGAGTATTTTTAACTCTTTATATTCTTGATGTTTGGGGTTTAAGTCAATTAGTAAAAGTAGATTATATTGTATATGGTTGTTTTGGATTAGCTGTAATTAACGGAATTATTATTTGGTGTATGATCTATACATTCCATAAGATTTCTAAAGTTAATGATACAAAAACAAAAGATATAATTGGAACAGACATCAATGAAGCATATTTATTTGGAAAAGTAGGTGCTTTTCTTTGTGATGAAAACGGTATTATTCTTTGGGTTAGTGATTTATTTTTAGAAAGACAAATGAATTATATTAATTTAGACATTTATACTTGTTTTCCTAAATTAAAAGAATTTAATGAAAATTTAAATGTTGAAACTTTAAATATTAAAACAGATTCATATGATTACTCAGTTAAGTTTTTAAAATCGTCTAATTTATTTATATTTAAAGATGTTACTGAATATGAAAATCTTTCTAGATATTCTCGCGCTCATGCTATCGTTTTAGGAAGTATCACTATTGATAATTATGATGATATTGCTAAAAAAGATGCAGATAATAACGAATTAATTTTAAAAATTAGAAATGAAGTATCTGAGTATTTTAAACAATTTGATGTAACTATAAGACATACTGAAAATGATACATATTTTGCAGTATGTAATTACGAATCATTAGAAAGAATGGAAAAAGATAAGTTTTCTATTCTTGATGCAGTTAAACAATGTGGAAAAGGTGAACCAATTACACCTACATTATCCATCTGTTTTGCTTATGAATTTCCTAATATTACTAAATTAAATGAAAATGTTAGTAATGGTTTACGTGTTGCTTTAGCTCGTGGAGGAGATCAAGTTGTTGTTTCTAAATTCGGAAGTGAACTTAAGTTTTATGGAGGAAGAACTGAAGCTATTGAAAGCAAGAATAAAGTTAAAGTTAGAGTTTTAGCAAGTTCTTTGAAAACTTTAATAAATGGTGCAGATCATGTTATTTTGATGGGACATACTGATATGGATATGGATGCTCTTGGAGCATGTATAGGTATGAAAGCTATCTGCGAAACATTAAATAAGAAAGCTTATATCGTTTATGAACTTGAATTAACTGAAAGAAAAACACGTAGTGCGTTAACATCTTTATATACACGTGATCAATTAAATAAGTTTGTTGTTTCAAGGAAAAAAGCTGAAGATATCATAACTCCTTCAACACTTGTTTTGGTTCTTGATGTAAGTAAACCTGCTAATACAATGTGCCCAAAAGTATTGGAATTAACTGACAAAGTTGTTGTTATAGACCATCATAGAAGAGGTGAACAATTCATTGATAATCCTGTTATTTCATATGTTGAACCTAGTGCTTCTTCAACTTGTGAAATTATTGCTGAATTTATTAAGTATGGTTCATTTACTGAAGACGTTAAGTTAAGTTCTATTGATGCTACAATTATGCTTTCTGGTATTTTCCTTGATACTACATTCTTCAAAAATAAAGCTGTTGGATTAAGAGCTTTTGAAGGAAGCATGGTTTTAAAAGAATATGGAGCAGATAATGCTCTTGCTACAGAATTATTAAAAGACGAATATGAAGAATACGAATTAATTACAAAAATCATTGCAAATAAGGTGACTCCAAATGTTGGAATAATTTATAGTGTTGCTGCAAGTAATGAAATTCTAGATAATTCAATATTAGCTAAAGCTGCCAATAAATGTATGGAATTAAAAGGTATTAGAGCTGCATTTATCATAGGAAAAACAGGTGAAAACGAATATAGAATTAGTGCTAGAAGCGATGGAACAATTAATGTTCAAATTATATGTGAAAGATTAGGCGGAGGTGGCCACTTTAATGTAGCAGCTGTTACATTTAAAAATCCATCCTACAACTTAAAGACTGTTGAAGATTTGTTTGTTGAAGTTTTAAAAGAAAATTTAGATGATATAAAAATCGAAAATGAGAAAGGAGATTAATTATGGAAGTTATTTTACTTGTAGATGTTAAAGGTATTGGCAAAAAGGGAGAAACCAAAAAAGTTAGTGATGGTTATGCTTCTAATTATTTAATCCCAAGAAAATTAGCTGTTAGAAAAACAGAAGGAAGTGTTCAAGTTTTAAATAAACAAAATGAAGATGAAAGAATCAGACAAGAAAAGTTAAAGAACACAGCTTTAGAAATTAAAGCTAAACTTGAAACAATTACATTAGAATTCAAAGCTAAACCACAAGCTGATGGAAGTTTATCAAAGAACGTTTCTTTCAAAGAAGTAGAAAATAAGTTAAAAACTGAATTTAACATTATTGTAGATAAAAGAAAGATTATTGATAAGTTCTTAATTAATGCTTTTGGTTATACAAAATTAAGAATTGAATTATATAAGGGAGTCATTGGCATTATAAATGTCCATGTAAGTGAAGAATAATGGAAAAATCAAAATATCCTGTAGATGAGATCAGTGAAAAGACTATATTAGGCGTTATTTTACTTAAGCCTAAAGAAAATTTATCAGTAATTAACGAACTTACTGAAGATGATTTTTATTGGAATAATGGACAGAATAGATATCTTTTTATTGCCATTAAAGCTCTTGCTTTAAATAATTTGCCAATTGATATGACAAGTGTTTATAACTTTTTAAATGAAAAGAAAACACTTAATATTGTTGGAGGAATTGAATACATTAGTTCATTATGTGAATTAGTTACAACATTTAACAATGTAGAATTTTATTTAGATACTTTAAAGAAAACAACATTATTACGTAAGTTTTTTATGACAATGGATAATGCTGAAGAAGAGTATTTAAATAGACCAATGGAAGATGTTCCTACGTTTGTTCAAAAATATCAAAACATTATTAATGATGTTGCTAATTCAAGAAAAGAAACTGATTTTAGTTCCTTAAGAGATGTTGCCCTTGAACTTGATCAAAGAATTAAAAGTAGTATCGGTGGAGATTCTACAATTACTGGATATTCAACTGGATATAAATATTTTGATAGAAAGATCAATGGTTTAAATAAAGGTAGTATGATTGTTATTGCTGGTCGTCCAGGTATGGGTAAATCAACATTAGCATTAAATATTGCTTATAACGTTGCTAAAAAAATACAAAAACCAGTTGCTTACTTCTCATTAGAAGTTGAAGCTGACAAGTTAGTTATTAAACTTTATGCTTGTGAAGCTGGAGTTAACTCAAGAAATATTGAAACAGGTTATTTAACTACTGATGAAAGAGCAAGACTTTCTGAAGCTAAAGACAGATTATTAGAAGTACCACTTCATATTGATGAAAATAGAAGCAATTCAGTTGGTGATATCTTTATTAAATCAAGAAAATTAAAAGAACAATATGGTGATTTAGGACTTATTATTATTGACCATATTGGAATTACTGATAAAGAAAAAGATATGAAATTTAGTAGTGAAGTTGCTGAACTTTCATATAAAGCAAGACAAGTTAAAAAGATTGCTGGTGAATTAGATGTACCAATTATTTGTGTTACGCAGTTAAATAGACAAGTTGAACTTCGTGACAATAAAATTCCTCAAATGGCTGACCTTAGAGGCAGTGGTGAATTTGAACAATCAGCAGACCAAATTGTTCTTCTTTATCGTGAAAAATATTACACTCAAACAGGAAATGTTGCAAATAATAAAAAAGAAGATAATAACGAAGAAACAAAAACAAACGAGCTTAATTTGGCTGAAGGTTGGCAAATTGTTGAACTTAATGTTGCTAAAAATAGAGCTGGTGAACCAGGAAAAACATATCTTTTATTCAATCCTGCCTTAAGTAGATTCGATACTCCAAGTTTAGAAACTTTAAAAGTAATAGAAAGTTGTAAAAAAAACTAATATGAAATTCATTAATGTTGGTAGTGGATCAAAGGGAAATTCCACGATTATTTATAATGAAGAAACAACCATTTTAGTTGATGCGGGAATTTCAAAAAGAAGATTAGTTACAGCTTTAAGAACTATTAATAGAAAATTAGAAGATATTCGATTTGTTTTGTTAACTCATGCTCATAATGATCATGTTTCTAATATTGATATTTTTAATCCAAAAATTGTTTATACTGTTGAAAACGAGTTAACAAATGATAGTGATTTTAATATTATAGAACATTTTAAAGAGTATAAATTAAATACCATAAATGTAACTGTTTTAAAGACAAGTCATGATGTTAAAGGAAGTTCGGGATTTCTATTTAAAGATAGTAAAAATGAATTAGTATATATTACTGATACTGGTTATATTCCTTTAGAAACATTAAATATTATTAAGAATAAAGAAATATATATTATGGAATCAAATCATGATATATCTATGCTTTTAAATAGTGCTAGACCTATTATTTTAAAAACTAGAATTCTTTCTAGTGTAGGACATTTATCTAATGATTTATGTGGAAAATATTTAAGTGAAGTAGTAGGAGATAAAACTAAAGCTATATTTTTAGCTCACTTAAGTGAAGAATGCAATTTAGATGGTATAGCTATAGATACAGTTTATGAACTGATAACTAAGAAAATTAAAAATAATAAATATTTATTATTTGATACATTAAAACAAAGAGAGTCTACTATATATGACAAAGATTAATATTTATTGTATAGGTAAAATTAAAGAAAAATATTTAAATGATGCAATAAATGAATATTCTAAAAGAATATCTAAATATGCAAAATTAAATATTATTGAATTAGAAGATGAAAAAGTTCAAAACAACAATCCATCTAATATTAAAGATATTGAATCAAGAAAAATATTATCCAAATTAAAAGATAATGATTACTTAATTATACTTGATTTAAAGGGTGAAGAATTAAGTAGTGAATCTCTTGCTTCGTTCTTTCAAACTTTAGAAGATAGAGGAATTGGAAATATCAATATAGCTATAGGCGGATCACTAGGATTTAACGAAGAAATTAAAAAAAGAGCCAATAAATCACTATGTTTTTCACACTTAACATTCCCTCACCAACTAATAAGAGTGTTCTTACTTGAACAACTATATAGATGTTATAAAATAAATAGGAACGAAAGTTACCATCACTAGGAGATAATATGGAATATATTGAATTTAATGATTTAATTAAAATTAAAGATGAAGAATATAAGTATATTAATGCTTATAAAATTGATGATTCTATCTTTTATGTAGAACCTAATTTTTATACTCAATTAATTTATTTTAAAGAATATTATAAAGATAAATATTTAGAAATTATTGAAGCTATAAAAGATACAGCAAAAACAAATAAGAAAGTTGTATTTACAGGAGATTTTGAAAATCCTATTATTCATAAAGATGATTTCATTTATCGAGAAATTGATGATGTATTAGCTAAAGTTAAATTAACTTTTGATAATAAATCTAATCCAGATAGTGATTGGAAAGATTAAAAAAATTAAGTAATAAAAATGGGAAAACGATATGTTTTCCCATTTATTTTATTTAATTAAACTTATTTATTTTCTTGATATTGAGGTCTTAAATTCTTCATTGATAACCACATACATCTTACACCAAATGTAAGGATGTAGATCATTAATGCGAAGTTAGAGAACATGAATCCAACAATTAATGAAAGTAATGCGGGAGTCATACTTAACCAAGTTGAAATACCAAATCCATGGTACCATTTAATAGTTGATTTAAGAGGATTTGTTTTACCTCTAGTAAGTAAGAAGATAAGTAATCCCATTAAAAGAGTAATACCACAATTTAAGCCCATAGCAATTCCAAATTGAACTAAGATTAATCTATTTTTGTTATTGGTATAAACTTTATCAACAAATGGAGAATAGTTAGATAAAACCATTGATGGAGTTAATTTAGTTTCACCTTCTTTAATGGTAGAAAGAATTGTTTTGAATGAACTATTTTCAAATTGTTTTCCTAAGTTTTTGTAATCTCCGCTAACACCACTTAATTTGCTCTTAGTATTTACATTGTATAATTGAGATTCAAAGTAAGTTGGAGTAAAGATAATGTAACTTGTTGAACGGAAATTTTCAGTAGTAAGCTCATTATCATTTCTAATCGTTTCAAGTGTTGAATCATATAAAGCATCTTCTTTAGCTAAATTAACATAGTAAATGTCTAATAATTTTTGGTATGTGGCAGTATATTCATCAAATCTTGAATATGTATAAATAGGAGTATTTGCTTTTGGTGGTAAATATGAAGAGTCAATTTTAGCTTCTTTTTCTTCAAATCTAATATCAGGAGTTGTTGAATCAGTTGCATAGCTATATAAAGCTAAAGCAATTGGATCATTTCCTGAAGAAAGATATTGAGAGCCTTTAGTATTGCTAGCTGCAACTACTTGAGGAATAACTGAAATGGCCATTGAAAAAATGAAAATAATGAGTGTTACATACCATTTTTTCTTCATACCACAATCCATAGCGATTGTGTTGTTAAATAACGATTTAATATAGTACCAAATTTTTCCCCATGGGAATTTTTTCTTTTCTTTTACGATTTTTGCTTTCTTTGCCATAAATAAATTAGACCACTTCCTTTCGTATGCTTAGAAATTATATACTAATTTTGCTTATTATACAAATAAGTATATTTGTATATACTTGAAATTTCTATTAAAAGTGGCTAAAATAACCACCACTGGGGGATGTCTTAGTTTCGACATTTATGGATTGGCAAAGATTGCAGTCGGATAGCTCCGTTAAAGGCTAAACAAAAATATCTGGCAACAGAAATTTAAACCTTGCTTTTGCTGCTTAGTAGCCTCGTAGCATAAATTTTGCTAGAAAGCACGAGTCTTAAGGGTACATCTTCTTACACTTAATAAACTTGTCATAAAGAGAAGATAGGCTGTAGCAATGTTCGTAGCTATGGATGAAAATCATACGAAATAGTGGTGTAAAGTTCTTAAGAGTTGATAAGCCATGAAACTTAAACTCTTAATAAACTGTAGTGATCTTTGTAGAACTGTAGATGGACCGGAGTGCAATTCTCCGCATCTCCACCATCTTTAATAAGTAAGGTGATACGTATAATCGTATTGCCTTTTTTCTTGCTTTTATAGCAGTTTTTACTTATTTAAATATGTTAACGATTTGAAATGGTAGTCAAATTTCATTTTCCGAGTTTTCGATAACTCACTTAACGGATAGAGTTAAGAAAATATCACCCTAAAACGAAATGAATTAATGTAAAGATGAGGTCAAATCGTTAAATTATTGAAATCGTTAAGCGATTTAATTTTGATGCTAATGTTCTATTTACAACCATATTTCTAAAATAGATTGGTGTATTTGTAACAAAATCGATATCAAAAATATTACTAGAATAATCTATCATAAGGAATATAACTATCAAATAAAACTTGCAAATAAAACCACAATGTAATAAAATGTGGTTGTAGGTGATAGCAATGACTAATTTAGAACTTATTGAAAAAATAATTAATTCAAACAAAGGATTCATTACAAGAAAAGAAATCAATGAAAATGGAATACCTTCATTTTTTCTATACGATTATGTTAAGAAGAATAACCTAATTAAATATGGAACTGGGTTTTATGCGAGAAATGATTGGATAAAAGATGATTACTTAATTTTTCAATATCTATATCCAAAATATATTTTCTCATTCTATAGCGCGGCATATTTACACGGATTAGGTGATTATAACCCTCCGTTTTTAGATGTAACTGGTCCAAAAAACTATCGTCCTTTTCCATTACCAAAAAATGGAATAATTGTTCATACTGATACACTCAAAGAAACATATACTATTGGAATAACTAAAGTAGAAACAATTTTTGGTAATAAGATTAAAGTTTATGATATGGAGAAAACAGTATGTGATTTTATTAAAAATAGAAAGAAAATTGATTCTGAATCATTTGTTAAATGTGTAAATCTATACAAAAAGAGAATTGACAAAAATGTGAATAACTTAATGAAATACGCAAAAATAATGGGAATCGAAGATGAAGTATTTAGCCTTATGGAGGTCTTACTAAATGAAGATTAATAAAAATTCTTTGCAAGCAAGAGTTCAAAATCTTTCTACTCAAAAAGGAGTGCCTTCAAACGTAATATTGCAAAATTATTTCTTTGATGCATTCATAAAAAGGCTTGCTTGTTCTAAATATTCACAAAATTTTATTTTTAAAGGTGGTTTTTTGCTTTCAACAAGTTTAGGTATTGATTATCGTTCGACAATGGATATAGACTTCTTACTTTCAAAATTATCGTTAGAAAAAGATAAAATCGAAAAAGTGTTTAAAGAGATAATTTCGATTGATGTCGATGATTTAGTGATATTTGAGTTTAATAAAATATCTAATATCAGGGAAAATGATCAATATGGTGGATTCAATATTACATTAACTGGGAAACTAGAAAATATAAAAGTTCCTGTAAACATAGATGTAGCAACTGGAGATCCTATCACTCCTTCTTCTGTTTTATATACATACAAGTGTATGTTCGATGAAGAAACCATAAATTTCCAATCATATAATTACGAGACTATAATTTCTGAAAAATTACAAACAGTATTATCTAGAAGTATTACAAATAGTAGAAGCAAGGACTTCTATGACTTATATATTATTACTAAGCTAAAATATGAGAACATAAATAAAGACTTACTTTTCTCTGCATTCCAAAATACATGCAAATATAGAAATACTTATTTCTCAAAGGAAACTGCAATTCAAACAATATCAGCTCTTTCGAATGACAAAAATATATTACTTAGGTGGGATGCTTATACAAGAAAAAACAAGTTTGCTCATGACATAAAATTTTTAAATGTAATTGAAACCATAAATAGTCTTATTAATATCGTATATAAATAGTAAACTTCAGATAAATAAATTACCTCAATCATTTATCTGACTGAAGCTTAGATTGCTAATTTTATCTCTTTACCATTTCTTAGTACAAAGAGTACGAATCCATCATGAGTCACAATCAATTTTTGAATTATTTTATTGAATAATGATTCATCAAATTGAAGTGGTAATTCTTTGGTCTTCTTAAGCGTTTCTATGAAAGAAGTGATGGCGATGAATTTTGTTTTCCTCATCTCATTTTCTTCTATAAGACTATTGTATCTACTTTCAGCATCATTATGTCTTTTTACTAATGACTCATATTCATCTAGATATGCTTCATGAGACACGGATGAATCAGTAGCTTTTTCCATATGCTTTTTGATTAATTCATCGATTATTTTGATTTCATCTTCAACTTATTTAATTTAGAGTGAATTGTATCTTAAAACTTAGATGATACATCTTTAATAAGTTAGGTGATACGTATAATCGTATTGCCTTTTTTCTTGCTTTTATAACACTTTTTGCTCATTTATATATGTTAACGATTTGAAATGGTGGTCTAGCTTCATTTTGGATTCTTTCATCAACTCATCTAATGGATAGAATGAAGAAAATATCGCCCTAAAACGAAATGATTTAAAGATAAGATGAGGTAAAATCGTTATATGACTTAGTAAAATTTGTATCAGCATCCCTGCTTTAATTTATACATTTCAAACATCTAAAAAAATATACCCAACCACTGATAATATTCCCAAGTTTCATATAATATTATTGGGAATAAAAGGAGACTTCTTTATGAATTTAAAAGAAATAATTGAAGAACTTTGCTCATATGAGTTTGAAAAAGAATGGTTTGAGTTCAAGGAAAATTTTGATAATGATGATGAACTAGGAGAATACATATCTGCTCTATCAAATTGTGCCGCTTATTGTGGGAAAAAGTATGCCTATTTTATATGGGAATAAATGATAAAACACATAATTTAGTTGGAACCACATATAATTTTGATAAAAATGCCAAAAATGGAGAGCCTTTAAAACATTACCTTGAAAGAAAATTATCTAACAATGTTTTTATAGATTTTAATGAAGTTTATTATCAAGAGAAAAGGCTTGTTGTACTAGTCATTAGTGCTGCAAAAACAATTCCTGTTGATTGGGATGGGCAACGATTTATTAGAGTTGGATCTAGCAAGACAAAAATATCAAAATTTCCAGAAAGAGAAGTTTATTTATTTAGAGTTTTAAGAGAAGGTTTACCTACTATAGAAAATACACCATCTAAATATCAAGATTTAACTTTTAATAAACTTTTTGGGTATTATGGTTCAAAAGGAATTATTCTTAAAGATCAAACATTTAAGAAAAATCTTGGTTTATTAACAGAAGAGGGAAAATATAATATTCAAGCTCAGTTACTTTCCGATAATTCTTATATTCCATTAAGAGTATCAATATTTGACGGAGAAACAAAAGCCTCAAATTTATTTTCTGTTAGAGAATTTGGTTATAATTGTTTACTTTATTCTTTAGATGAATTATTAAGATATGGAGATGTTTTAAACATTATACAAGCAGATGAAAGAAATCGAATTGTTGAGAGAAAAGAAGTTTCATTATTTGAAAGCAAAGCCTTTAATGAAGCAATAATTAATGCAATTTTACATAATAAATGGATTGAAGGTAATGAGCCAATGATTTCAGTTTTTTCAAATAGAATTGAAATATTATCTAGAGGTTCTCTTGCTCCAACACAAACAATTGAAGGTTTTTTCTTGGGCGAATCGGTCCCTGTTAATGAGAAATTATCTGATATTTTCTTGCAATAGCATATCAGCGAAAAATCAGGTAGAGGCGTACCAAAAATAATTGAAACGTATGGAAAAGAATGCATAGAATTTAGAAAGAATTCCATAGTTGTTAAGATTCCTTTTAATTGGATAAATGTGGTTGGGAATAAAGTTGGGAATAAAGTTGGGAATAAAAAAGAACTTACAAATAATAGAACAATAATACTAAAAGAAATAATAAATAATCCTAATGTTACTGCAATTCAACTTGCTAATATTTTATGTATTAGCGAAACTGCTGTAGATAATAATTTAAAATTTTTGAAGAAAAATGGTTATATAAAGAGAAACGGATCAAATAAAACAGGATATTGGGAAGTAATTAAATAAATTTGAATTTATAAGTTAACTTGAGGAAAAATAAATGATTGGTAACAAGGTAAAAGTTATAATAGATAGGCCATTAGGAACATTTCAGCCAAAGCATAATGATATTTTTTATACAGTCAATTATGCCTATATTGAAGGAGTATTTGCACCTGATGGTGAAGAACAAGACGCGTATGTGTTAGGAGTGAACAAGCCATTAAAAGAATTTGAAGGAGTAATATTTGCTATAATTCATAGAATAAATGATGTTGAAGATAAATGGATAGTTGCACCGGAAGGCATTGAATTTAAGAAAGAGGAAATAATTAAACAAGTAGAATTTCAAGAAAAATTTTTTGATTTTGAAATTGTAATGTGACAGGTTAAGAACGATTTAACTTGCTATATTCTATAGCAAAATAGGGTGTTTTCAAAAAACTAAAGTATTACGTGCTCAAGAAAGACATAGAAGGAAAGAAGTAGAAGGATTTTATATAGCAATTTATATGGTAATTATTTTTTAATATGGTTTAATTGAAACTCAAAAAACTGGAAAATTCAAATAAATTGCGAAATGATGACAACATGATAAAAAGAGATTTTTATTTAAATCAATTAATTTCCAAAAGACATTCTTCTAAAATAAAGAAAATTACAGGATTAAGAAGATCTGGGAAATCATACTTATTATCACGTATTTACAAAGAATATTTAATAAAAGATGGCGTAAAAGAAAATCAAATAATAATCATTGAATTAGATGATGAGAAAAATGATGAGTTGTTGGAAAAGGGAATCTTAGAAAGTATATTGAAAATATAGCTAATGATAGTCAACTCCAATAATATATTTTTATTGATGAAGTTCAACTAGCTAATGATTTTGTTAGAGCCATTAATTCTTTAAATAAACATGAAAATTATGATATTTATATTACTGGAAGTAATTCCAAGTTTTTATCAAAAGATATAAATGACGAATTCAAAGATCGAGGAAGTGAAATTAATGTTAGACCGCTTTCATTTTCTGAATTCTATGATGCATATAAAAAAGATAAAAGATTTGCACTATAAGAGTATCTGCGATATGGTGGAATGCCAGGATTGTTTGAAGAAGAAACAGATTTATCAAAAGAAAAATACTTAGAAAACTTGATGAAAAAAGTATATATCGATGATATTAAAAGAAACATCAATACGGAACTAGTTGATGAATTATCAGCGACCGTTGATGCGTTATGCTCTATTACAGGTAATTTAACAAATCCTTTAAATATGACAAATTATCTTGCTAGTGAGAAAAGGATTAAAATTGATAATGAGACAGTAACTCGTTTTTTTAAAGGTATAAAGAATGCTTTTTTGTTCGATCAAGTTAAAAGATTTAATATAAGAGGTAAAAAATATTTAAACACTCCATCTAAATTTTATTGTCAAGACATAGGATTAAGAAATATTAGAATTAATTTTAGAGAACCTAAACAAGGATTCTTAATAGAAAATACGGTTTATAACGAATTGATGACTAGGGGTTACAGGGTTGATGTGGGATTTTTAGAACAAAAGAAAAAGAATAAAGAAGGAAAATATGTATATGTGCAATCTGAAGTGGATTTTATTGCAAGGATGTCAAGCAAAGAATACTATATTCAGATTATGGATGAAATACCTGCTGGGAAGCATTTGAATAATGAATATGATGCATTATTATCTGTTCCAGGATCATTTAAAAAAATTATGGTTATTAATAAACCGATTATGTACTATACCAACGAAATGGGAATTTTAGTTATATCATTAGAAGATTTTTTATTAAATAAAGATAGTTTAAATCTATAACATTAATGAGATTTTATATATTTTGTCTGATACTTCAAAAAACGAAAGGTGTTTGCTTTTTGTATTAAAATGGTTCATCTTTTCCATATTGAAACAATGGGTTTGACATAATAACAAGCGAAGTTTGTTTTAGATCAAGCTTTTTAATATCTATTTAAAGCGTTTGAAGTTCCGAATTTGATAGTTGAATGAACTATATTATCACAAAATCATGAGCTGTTAGGAAAAATTTATGATTATGTTTCGTTTTTTAAAAAGTGTTTAAAAACTGAAAAAGTCAACCTCAAAATGATCTTTCGAGAGTGTAGCCAAAACTTTATCTAAATTAGAAAGGACAAGTTTTTGTTTGTGCTCCTTTTATGGCATTTTCAGTTTGACATTTTTAATGAATAAGAGAAATTTTTAAAAATAGTTGCTAAATCATATGTTATTTGATAATTTTTAAATTAAATAAAGGTAAGAATTATGTATAACGAAACAAAGCATAAGAAGGTAAAATTGATATTAAGAATAATTGGTTTTTCATTGATCGGATTATCAATAATTGGAGCTATATTATTAATTATTTTCTACAATAAAATAGAATTTATATTACAACCATTATTTATATTTTTAACTATCTTACCAGCTTTTATATCAATTCCATTATTATTTTTATCTTTTGCTTCTAATATTGGAAAATATGGTGCTAAAGAATCAGCAATAGTTCAAAAGCAATTTTTAAAAGACATGACAAAAGATAGTAAAGAGTTTAGCAAGGAAATATCAAGTGGAGTAAAAGAAGGAATGGAGAGTAAAGGAATTATTTGTCCTTTCTGTAAACATCAAAATGCATTGGATGCTAAATATTGTGATGAATGTGGATCTTCTTTAACAAAAAGATGTTCTAAATGTAATCAAATAAATGATATAGATGCCAAGTTTTGCAAAAAATGTGGAAACAAATTAGATTAAAAAATATATTAAATCCCACTTATTTTTATTAAGGTAACATTTTATTCATTGTTTTATAAAGATCATACCAATCAGGTTTTTCTAAAATTATTGATATTCCATCAATACATTCTTTTACATGTTTAATATTTATAGCTCCAGTAATAACTCTTAAATTAGAACCTAATGATAAAATAAAACTAGTAGCAATACTACATTTACTAGTAGTGTATTTAGTAGCTAATTCATCTAGCTTTTTATTTATTAAAGGATATCTTTTTGAATCAAAGATATTTCCTTCGAAGAAACCAACTAAGAAAGGCGACCAAGCCTGAAGAATAATACTTTTTCTTTTTAAATAGAAATAAGTATCATTAGTATGACTTATTCCTTCATCATTGGACATATTAAAATTTAAACCTTCTTCTAGAAGTCTAGTATGTCCTAAACCAAGTTGAATTTGATTAATAACTATTTTTTCATCTAATTCCTCATTTAAATATTCAATCATCTCTTTAGAGAAGTTACTAACTCCAAAATAGTGGACTTTTCCTGCTGTTTTTAATTCTTTAAAAGCTTTAGCAATCTCTTTAT